>PLZT01000575.1 GCA_003152255.1 Methylocystaceae bacterium
AAGCAACTGAAGATGAAGGTGTCGCTGACGAGGAAGATCCACATCATGGTCTTGCCCCAGGAGGCGCTCTTGAACGAGCGTTGATCCGAGGACCAATCGGTGATCACCCCGCGCAATGGCGCCAAGCTATCTTGAGCATGTCGCTCGTTCGACAAGGCCGGCTCCGTCGTCATGGATTCCATCCCCTCTCTTTTTAGGAAAGCAGCCGACGGCAAATGACGCCGAAATTATCGGCCCAGCCCGCGAGCATCGCGAACAGCAGAAGCCACACGAACAGCAGAAAATGCCAGTAGATGGCGCAGAGTTCCACGCTCGCCGCCAATTCGGCGCCGCCGCGTCCGCTCCAGGCCGCGCGGGCCGTCCGGGCGAGCGCGGCCAAGCCGCCGACAAGATGCAGCGCATGGGTTCCTGTCAGCAGATAGAAGAAGGCGTTGGCGGGGTTGCTCGAAGCGTAAAGCCCTTGCGCCGCCAATTCCCGCCATGCCCACAACTGGCCGAGCAGGAACAACAGGGCGCATCCGCCGCCGACCAGCAGCCAGCTCTTGACGTCATCGGTTTCACGCCGATCGGCGGCGCGTCGCGCCAGATCCAGCGCGAGGCTGCTCGCGATCAAGACCGCCGTGTTGAACCATAAAATCCCGGGAATCGGCGGCGCCTGCCAGTCCGGCGCGTCCATGCGCATAAAAAACGCCGCGCAAAGCAGCGAGAACAGGCAGCCGGCGACGGCGAGAAAAACCCCGAGGCCCACCTTTGCCGCGGGCGGGCGCGGCAAAAGCTCCGCGCCGGGGAAATCGGCGATTTCGCCTTCCTCGGCGAACGACGACCGCAGCACGCCCTGCCGCGCCAGCCACCATAGGGCGATAGAGGCGATCAGGATGAAGAACAGGCCCATCACGCTCATGGCGAGTGCTCTCCCTTCAAGGGCGGCGCGTTCTGCGGCAGGTAATCCTCCGGCGCGCCTGGAACGCTATAGGCGTAGGCCCAGCGATAGACGATCGGCAGTTCCTTGCCCCAATTGCCATGACCGGGCGGCGTTTCCGGCGTTTGCCACTCCAGCGACGCGGCGCGCCACGGATTGCCGCCGGAGGGCTTGCCGTGGCGCAGGCTCCAGAACACGTTGAAGAAGAAGATCGCCTGCGCGGCGCCCACGATCAGCGCCGCCACGGTGATGAAGATGTTTAGCGCGGCCGCGGAATGGGGAACGAAGGCAGTCTCGCCCAGTTCATAGAAGCGGCGCGGCACGCCGACGAGTCCGAGATAGTGCATCGGAAAGAAGATCGCATAGGCGCCGAGGAAGGTGATCCAGAAGTGGACCTTGCCGAGCGTCTCGTCGAGCATTCGGCCCGTGATCTTCGGATACCAGTGATAGATCGCGCCAAAGATCACCAGGACCGGCGCGACGCCCATCACCATGTGGAAGTGGGCGACGACGAACATCGTCGCCGACAGAGGCACGTCGACGATGACATTGCCGAGATAAAGGCCGGTGATTCCGCCATTGACGAAAGTGACGATGAATCCCAGCGCGAACAGCATAGGCGTCGTGAAGTGAATGTCGGCGCGCCACAGGGTGAGAACCCAATTATAGACCTTGATGGCCGTGGGCAGCGCGATGGCCAGCGTCGTCACCGCGAAGAAGAAGCCGAACAGCGGATTCATGCCGCTCACATACATATGGTGGCCCCACACAACCATGCTGAGAACGCCGATCGCGACGATCGCCCAGACCATCATGCGGTAGCCGAAAATATTCTTGCGCGCATGCGTGCTGATCAGATCGGACACGATGCCGAAGGCGGGCAGGGCGACGATGTAAACCTCGGGATGGCCGAAGAACCAGAACAAATGCTGGAACAGGATCGGACTGCCGCCGTTGTATTTCAGATGCTCTCCACCCTCGACGATGCTTGGCATGAAGAAGCTGGTGCCGAGCGTGCGGTCGAGCAGCAGCATTACGCAGGCGACGAAGAGACCGGGAAAGGCGAGCAGCGCCATCACGGCGGCGGCGAAAATGCCCCAAACGGTCAGAGGCATCCGCATCAAGGTCATGCCGCGCGTGCGGCCCTGCAGCACCGTCACGACATAATTCAATCCGCCCATCGTGAAACCGACGATGAACAGAATCAGCGACGCCAGCATCAGAATGATGCCGTAATCGTTGCCCGGCGTGCCCGACATGATGGCCTGCGGCGGATAAAGCGTCCAGCCGGCGCCCGTTGGACCGCCCGGCACGAAGAAGCTCGCGACGAGCACCAGCGTGGCGAGCAGATAGACCCAATAACTCAGCATGTTGACGTAGGGGAAAACCATGTCCCGCGCGCCGACCATCAGCGGGATGAGATAATTGCCGAAGCCGCCGAGAAATATGGCGGTCAGCATATAAACCACCATGATCATGCCGTGCATGGTGACGGCCTGATAGTAACGGCTCGCGTCGATGAAGGGGATGGCGCCGGGGAAGGCCAGTTGCATGCGGATCACCCAACTCATCACCAGCGCGACCAGTCCAATCCCGATCGCCGTTCCCGCATATTGAATCGCGATGTATTTCGCGTCCTGACTGAAGACGTAATGCGTCAACCAACTTTTGGCGTGATAAAGCTCGACGTCTTCGACCTCGGCGGGCGGCGGAAGGACATTTTCCTTTTCCCCTAGCGTGGCGTCGCTCATTGATCGCTTCTCCTCTCGCCTTGCTTCCCGCCAGTCAGATCGTCGATAGCGCCGCGCTCATTGGGCCGAGGCCCGACGGTCGTGAGGCGCCTCGCCCCTTCGCGATTGCGCGAAGGTCTGCTGCGCCGCGAGCCAGGTCTTGAATTCATCTTCCGATTCGATGACGACCTTGGCGCGCATCTGCGGATGTCCGATGCCGCAGAACGCGGCGCACAGAATCTCGAACTCGCCGGTCTTCGTCGGAGTGAACCAGAAATAGGTGACGATCCCCGGCACCAGATCCATCTTGGCNNTCGTCCTGCCCGCGCGGATCGTTCGGATTCAGGCCGTAGGGGTTATTGGCGTCGATGAAAAGGGCGTCCGTCGCGCCCAAGCGGTTGTCGGCGCCCGGAAAGCGGAAGCTCCACTGCCATTGCTGGCCCATGGCCTCGACTTCCATTGCCCCTTCAGGCACATTTATGAACTGTCCCCACACGAACAAGCCCGGCGCGAGAAGCGCGATGACGGCGATCGTGGTGCCGATGGCGAGCCAGCCTTCGAGCTTCTGGTTTTCGGGCTCGTAGGCGGCGCGGCGGCCCTCTATGTGACGGAAGCGGAACAGACAATAGGACATGAACAAAATGACGGCGACGAACCCCGCCGCCGTGATCCAAAACGTCGCCCCCATCATATTGTCGATGTAGCCCCAGTTCGAGGCTATCGGGGTCATCCGCCAGGGGCTGAGAAAGTGGAACAACAGCGATGCGGCCACCACCGCCACCATGATCAGCGCGACCAGCATTTTCTCGTTGCCTCCGAAAAGAGGGTGAAGCGGACGGCCTGCCTATCTTATGTTAATATGCAGTTACGCACGAAAATTGCGTCCCGTCAAAAGGGCGCCGCCATCAGCGCTTCCTAAAACCGGAAAATGGCGGGCTCTCTCGCCAGAAGGACAAACGATTCGCGGCCAAGCCAACTCCACCGTTCTTCGCGGGCCGGCGGGCGCCTTGGAAACAGCTCCGCCAACGCCGAATCGACGCCTTGCCCCATTTTCGCGAAGCCGCGCCGTTACTCGAGTGCATCCGTCAGCACGACGCCGCAAAAGGCCCCAAGCGCCGCGCTGGCTATCGCGCCGGGAAACCCAATCACGACAAGACCGATGGAGCCGCCGATCACGGCGCCGACGACGATGAGCGCGATCGCGGCCGCCGGAAAGCTGCCCTCTTGGAAGATGTGAGGCATTGACCGTCTCCCCTTTAGACGAGAACGCGGCGCGTTCTCGTTTTTTCATGCAACTAGAGCGCTTCCGGGGAATGTGAAGCCGTGGCGAGAAATATCGCGACGCGGGCTCGGGCGTGGCCAGAAAAACAAAAAAGGCCGCCGCTGGGCGCGGCGGGCTTGCGAATTCTCGTCTATTGCGCGGGTTACGCCGCGGCGGCCGGCAGCGCGGCCTTGGCCTGCTCCACGATGGCCGCGAAAGCCGCCGGTTGGTTGATGGCGAGGTCCGACAGGACCTTGCGGTCGATCGTGACGCCGGCCTTGTTCAGCCCGTCGATGAAACGCGAATAAGTGATGCCGAATTCCCGCACGGCGGCATTGAGGCGTTGGATCCACAGACCGCGAATCATGCGCTTCTTGGCCTTGCGGTCGCGCGTCGCATATTGCATCGAGCGATCGACGGCGGCCTTGGCGGCGCGAATGGTGTTCTTGCGGCGACCGTAAAAGCCCTTGGCGGCCTTCAGTGTTTTCTTGTGCTTGGCGTGGGACGTGACGCCCCGTTTGACGCGAGCCATGATCGAACTCCTTGCAGAAATCTTGCGTTGTGTCGCTTGCGGGGAATTTTTGCCGGCTTAGCCGTTCGGCAAAAAATACTTTTTGATGTTGTCGCCGTCTGTCTTGAACAGAACGGACGTCCCGCGCAGATTTCTGATCTGCTTGTTCGTGCGCTTGATCATGCCGTGGCGCTTGCCCTTCTGGGCGTAGACCACCTTGCCTGTGCCGGTGATCTTGAAGCGCTTTTTCGCGCCGGATTTGGTCTTCAACTTGGGCATTTTGCTCTCCTGGGCTTTGAGCCCGTTAGTTTTTCGCGCGCCGAAAGCCTTTCGGCGACGTTTGACGCGCATTCGCTTGAGCGAAAAAAACCGCCCCGGCAGCCCATCACTGGCCGGGCGGTTTAGAGTG
>PLZT01000534.1 GCA_003152255.1 Methylocystaceae bacterium
GATCAAAAATGCGCAAAGTCGAGCTAAGGCTTGGTCTTTTCAACCGCTACCCCGGGTAGCCCTCAGACTCGCACTCTCATTGCCACGAACTGGTCTGTTCTCGAACTCCCCGTCGCCGCAAAGTGAGTTGCGTGATACCCGGAGAAATCAGGATAGGTAATTTCCCAGGCTTTGACGTCCGATCGCGCTGGAATGTCACAGCGTGCAGCCCGTCGTTGGTTGTTCATGCGAATTCTCTGTCGGAAGTCATTCCATCTGATAGGCCGCCCGACTGACGCTCTCGCCATCACTGGGGCGCAATGTCCAGAACGAGAGCGAGGACACAATCGTTAGCCCGCCCAAGGTCAGGAATGCGTGATGCAGCGCCGTGGTCACCGCGAAGCGATCGGACTGCGCTAGCGGACCAAGATACCAGGCCGTCACCAGGGATCCGAAGGCCAGACCAAAGCTCATGGATATTTGTTGAAACGAGCTGGCGATCGTGCTGGCCATGCTCGACTCATTGGTTTCGATGTCCGCGTAGGCCATGCTGTTCATGCTTGAAAATTGCAGCGAATTGAAAAACCCCAACGCCAAGCCGATCCCGACGATCGCGATCAGCGGCGTTTGCGCGCTCACCAGCGAATAAAGATTGATGGTTGCACCGATCATCACGGTGTTGACGATCAGCACCCTGCGATATCCGAAGCGCCCCAGCACCCGTGTGGAAATAAGCTTCATGCCCATGGCGGCGGCGGCGGTCGGCATCATCAGGAGACCCGATTGCCACGCCGGGAGATCGAGGCCGATCTGAAACAGCAGCGGCGTCAGGAAGGGCAATCCGCCGACGCCAAGCCGCGTGATGAAGCCGCCAATTACTGAAACGCGAAAGGTCCGCACCTTGAAAAGCGCCATTTGCAAGAGAGGGTAAGGCGCCTTCAGCGCATGACGCCGGTAGGCGGCGAGCAGGGCCACGCTGAGCAAAAACAGGACTGCTTCCACCCTGATGTCGACCTGGTGCTCGCCAAAAATTTCCAGTAGCCACGACAGCAAAGCGGTTCCGCATCCAAACAAAACAAGACCGGTCAAGTCGAGGGGACGCGAGGTCGCGCCATAATAATCCGGCATGTAGAGGTGGATGAGCCACAGCGCGACGACGCCCGCCGGAATATTGACAAAGAAAATTTCTCGCCACGACAACCAGTGGACGATCAATCCGCCGACCGTCGGTCCAAGCAAAGGACCGATCAAGGCGGGGATGATGACGAAATTCATGGCTTGCAACAGTTGTGCCTTTGGGAACGTGCGGATCACGGTGAGCCGCCCGACCGGCATCATCATCGCGGCGCCCATCCCTTGTATAATGCGCGCGGCCACCAGCTGAGGCACATTCATGGCGAGCCCGCAAAACACGGAGGAAATCGTAAAGATAGAAACCGCAAGCGCGAAAACACGCCGTGTGCCATATCTGTCGGCGGCCCAGCCGCTCACGGGAATGCATACAGCGAGACTGAGAATATAACTGGCGACGACCGCTTTCAAACTGAGCGGCGTCACGTGGAGGCTCGCCGCCATCGAGGGCACCGCGGTATTGACGATGGTGGAGTCAAGTTGCTCCATGAACAGCGCCGTGGCGACGACCCACGGCAAAAAGCGCTTGACCGTTCGGCTGTCCATTTGTGTCGCCTTTCTAAAATTTCCATAGCCGGAGCGACGGCGTCCGAACTGGTTCAACTCGGAGCCTATCAGACTAGCTTTTGATCATCGGAACGAAATGGCAATCGCGATTAAATCGGGCGAAAGGCGCGGCCACGCGCGGAATGTTCAGCAAGTCGTCAATCTACTGTTCGGTTGAGTGGCGCCGGCTATGTTTGCAACGGATGGAGACGTCGATCCCACTTGTTCTCGTTTCTCGAGGGCGCCGATTGCTGGATAAGTGAACCTTCGCGATCACACCGCCGGTGAAAGTCCCTCGACGCGCGCGACGCCAGCGCGCACCGCCCGCTGAACCTTCTCGAACGCGCGTATTTCAATCTGGCGTACGCGCTCTTTCGAAACTCCGAATTCGTCCGCGAGATCTCTGAGTGGTATGCGATCCTCGGCAAGGCGGCGCGTCTCCAGGATGCGCCGTTCGCGCGGATTAAGTACGTCGAGTGCGCTATGCAACGCGACGCGGCGATTGTCGCTTTCCTCCCGCTCGACGAGCATGTGTTCTTGATCGATGCCGTCGCCGACAAGGGAGTCCTGCCATTCGCCATCTCCCTCCTCGCGCAGCGGGGCGTTGAGAGAAGAGTCGCCAGCCAAACGGCGGTTCATGTCAATCACTTCCTGCCGTGGCACGCGGAGCTTAATCGCGATCACCGCGACGTTCTCCGGATGGAGGTCTCCCTCCTCATAGGCGGAAATGCGGCTCTTCGCCTTGCGCAGGTTAAAGAACAACTTCTTCTGGTGGGCGGTGCTGCCCATTCTAACGAGCGACCAGGATCGCAGGACATATTCCTGAATCGACGCCCGAATCCACCCCATCGCGTAAGTAGCGAGGCGAAAGCCGCGTTCGGGCTCGAAGCGCTTGACCGCTTGCATGAGTCCCACATTGCCTTCGGAAACAAGCTCGCCCACGGGCAGCCCGTAGCCGCGATAACCCATGGCGATCTTGGCGACGAGCCGCAGATGCGAAGTGACAAGTTTTTGCGCGGCCGTCGCATCTTCGTGCTCGCGCCAGCGTTTGCCGAGCATGTACTCCTCCTGCGGGGCCAGGATAGGGTACCGCCGAATTTCAGAAAGATAGTGATCGAAGCCGCTTTTGGCGGAGACGACGGGCAGGGATTTCGGCATATCTTTTTCTCCTAACGGGTTCCCTGTCGACGCGGCCGCGGAGGGGATGCACAAATATTTTCGTTTCCGACACGATCACGGACTTGCAGGCTTCGTGACGTCTCGCCACCGCTCATGGCGTCATCGACAAACCGGTTGAGCAAGGTGTTGATCACCGTCGACCGCCACCGCCATGACCGCCGCCATGACCGCCGCCACCGCCACCACCCATTCGACCGCCGCCACCCCCGGTAAACCCGCCGCCGCCCGTGTGACCGCCGCCCATAAATCCGCCCATCGCGCCGCTCAGATGGCCGCCGATGGCGCCACTTAAATGGCTTCCCAGGTGGCCTCCCAATTGCCCGCCGAGAACGCCTCCCTGGCTTGGAGTTCCTCTGCCAATCTGTCCGCCACGCGCGCCGCTCCTTTGGCCGGGCTCCCTGGCGCGAGATCCGCCGCCGCGCCAGCCATTCCAACCGTAGCCGCCGCCCCAGCCTATCCCTTCGTCCCAAGCGTAACCGCACCAGTACCAGCCGGGACCCTGCCAGCCGTCGTCGTACCAGCAATAATTTTGGTCATCGAAGACGAATTGGACTCTTTCGATCGGAGCGCTCTCGACTGACAGGAGCCGAGCACCGACGGTCCCTTCGCCTATCGCCGCATGGGAGGAGTTTGCAATCGGCAAGACAGCGCCCGCCAAGAGAGCAATTGAGAAGGCAAATTTGCGAGACATGGCCGAATTCCCCCTTCATGGAGAGCCGCCGAAACGCGCATGCGCGCGAGATTTACCGGGGTAACGATTCTGGCCTCGCCGCTCGCGTGCTGATCGCGGCGCGCGGCATGCAGTCACGATGGCTGTTCCACATTGAAAGGTGTTGCGGACAACGCGGGGACTTGCTCAAAGAGAAGATCCGCGGCTTGCGGTGCCGAGGACAACCGGAAGCGAGGCTGCGCCAGACCTGAAGCGGATGTTCAGCGCTTCGGGAGCGACACGAGTTTTTCTAGTATTTGGAGGGTTATTTCCGCGCAAAGCTTCATCGGTTCATCGTCGGCGCATTTTACGTCGACAGCGGCGTCTCCATCTTGAAGACGGAAATGAGCGCCCTTGGACGGGGAAATCGAAAGCGGAGACCGAATTGCCGGCTGCGACGGCGCGTTCGGCGGAGTCGGCGCGTCCGTCTGCGCGAAAGCCCCGCCGGTCATGATGGCGAGAGCAAGTCCAGATGTGAGAAGCATTTTCATCGAAATCTCCTGTTTCGGCGTCGGTGGAGGCGGTTAACGGATCCAGAGCCGATAAAGTTATTGAATAGATTCTTACCGCGATAGGATCGGGAACTACTCAGAGACAAAAGGATCGCACCGTCGTTCTGGGTTTCGGTGTATGGAAAAAGATGTCCGGCTGGGGTAAAATGCGCGGCGACTGGAGGCATGGAGACGATGCGCGATGAAAGTGCGCAAGCTCGAATGGATGCCGGAACGCTCCGCTGAATTCTGACGTGAAGTGCAACACCCGACCACGTTGAACAGGCTCGATATTCCCTTCTGCCGAGTTGCCAGACTGCCCTCAAAAGCCCGCAGAAAGTGGGGATTTGAAACGGAATCGGAGCTGTTTCGTTTATGAACCAAGGCAGTCGAGGGTGTTGCAATTCGCGTCAGAATCGACCCTCCGACAAGGCTGGCGAAGACGCCTCCCTCTGGCGGCGAAAGAAATTGGTCCAACATTATTCGGTTGAGCCCCGAGCAGTCTCGCCAGGCCAGTCGTTGTCATGCGCCAATGCGCAATGAGCGCAGCTTTTGCTTTGCGGGAGGGTCATGATTATAGTTTGCGGGCACCCCCTGGCGAACCAACGCCGACAAGGCGGTCGCCCCGGCGACTTATTGTCACGCGCGATCTCTTCGTAATCGGAGCGCTCGAATTGAAGTTAACCGACAACCCTTAAGCGGCGTCACCGCGAGGCGGCGTCAATGAAACAGCCCGAGCCCGAGCACTCCCGATATGATCAAATAGATCGCGAAGATGTAATTGAGCAGCCGGGGCATAATCAAAATGAGAACGCCCGCGAGCAGCGAGACGATGGGTTGCATATGCGCGATAGTGAGGGTCATGGCCTGTGCGCTCCAAAAGCAAAATCCCGAAAAGCCCTGGGCTTCTCGGCTTGGATTCCGCGTTGTGATGGAATGACGGAGTGACATCGCGATGCGAGTTCAAGGAACTTCGCTCCGGTGTCGGCGCCGATGTCGCGGACCTCCCAGTCTTTTCGACGAGCGAAAAGAACGCGAATGAGGACACGCGCCACCGAGCGGCGTCGGCCGAGACCGATTAAGGCTTATTAGCTTCCTTGACCGCTTCCTTCACCTGATCTCTCGCTGTTCCCACCGCATCGCGCATGGCCCCGCCGAGTTGATCGGCCTTCCCGTGAAGCTCAAGATCCTCGTCGCCGAGGACTTTGCCCGCGACCTCTTCAATGTTGCCCTTGATCTTCTGGGCTGCGCCCTTAATGTTTTCTTTGTCCATGACATGCTCTCCAGTTCGTTTGCTTACATCAAATCAGATAATGGAGATCAGCCGATGTTTGCAGCGTCGGAATCTACTCAGCGCGTCGCGCCGATGGCTTGGCCGCCCTTCGCCGAGGAAGCCTGTCCGCATCCCTTCCCGCGCGAGTCTTCCCCCCGATCTCAGCTCGCCGCGACAGCCAGACGGATCAACGCGGGAATGGAACGCGAACCGGTCTTTTGCATGATCGCAGCCCGATGATTCTCGACGGTGCGTTGGCTAGAGCATTATCCGAGCATGCCGATTCAATAAAGGATTCAAAATCATGCGAGTGATTCCCATATCACGAGTTGCGTTCATTAGGTTTGAACGCAACGAAGAGACGGGAGGGGATCATGGCGCTGTCGATGGATATTCGCGAAAAGGTGATGAAGGCGATCGAGGCAGGGATGTCGCGTCGCCGGGCGGCCGCGCGGTTTGATATCGGTCCGGCGACCGCCATTCGCTGGGCGAAGCGCGTCGAGATCACGGGAGAGGTCGCGCCTTTGAAGATGGGCGGCGACCGCAGATCGCAGCGGATCGAAGCTCACGCCGCTTTCATCCTCGCGCAGATCGAGAAAAAGCCGGATATGACGATCATGGAGTTGCGCGAGAAAATCAGAGAGCGCCACGGCGTCGGCGTCGGCTATGGGACGGTATGGCGGTTTCTCGCGCGGCATAGGATCACGCGCAAGAAGAAGACCGGCCATGCGTTGGAGCAGGAAAGAGAGGATGTCGCGGCCGCGCGCGAGGCGTGGTTCGAGGGACAGCTCGATCTCAATCCTTTGAAACTCGTGTTCATCGACGAAAGT
>PLZT01000703.1 GCA_003152255.1 Methylocystaceae bacterium
CAGACAACCGGAGCCAGCTCTGATGGCTTTGCGGGCTTTCAATGCTTGCTTGGGTGGAATTGTGGATAAGCGCGTTCATTTTTCCGTCCTCTGCCGACTGCAATCACTCAGTCGATGTCGATGACGGATTTTCTCCTAAATGCGTTTTTTTGCACGCGCTCAGATGTTCAATGAATGCGCGTTTCGTGATCTCATCAAATGTGCATTTGCTGAAATTCGCAGCCGAACGACTACGTCCCCTTGTTCGACGGGTGGCTATTCAAGTTGTTAAAATGCTCATAGGCGCGACGGACCGTGCTGATGTCTTTTCCACATTGGCTCGCAACATATGCAAATGCCGAACTTAGGTTTGTGCCATTGCCCCTATGCAATTCGTGCATAACTTCGCGGTATAATCCGTGATACTTTTCCAGTTTGCGTCCCTCGGCGAATTTCCCTTTATCGCCCTTCTTGCCCCCTCCGAACCCTAACGCTCTGCCCACGAGTTCAGCTTCTCGGGCCTCTTCGGTTCCATCAAGCATTTTTACAATATCCCACCCCGCCGAATGCAGATACAGTATAATCCATTCCGGCATCTGAACACCCTGCGCCGTGCTTCGGACAAGCGCGCTCCAGGCATACACTGGATTATTTGTTCGTTCGAAATCTCTTTTTAGCTCGTCTAAATCCGCGCATATTATTACCGCATCTTCATACCCGACTTTGACTACTTCGTTGGCTCCCTCACGTGCGGTCCGGGCAACCACCGCAGGCCGGATAACCACACAACCTGTTGGCTCATCAATGACTTCGCTTTCAATGGTCATGTTTCACATCCTTTTTTGGGATGGTATCACCGAGATCGTTACTTGTTCTTGAAGTCACGAATGATCCAACCCGTTCGGTCGCGGCGCGCAACGGATCGTCGAAAAGGTGGGCGTAGCGATGCATAGTCTGCGCCTGCGTGTGGCCGAGCAACGCGCCGATGACCGGCAGCGAACTGCCCGACGAGGCGAGGGTCGAGGCATAAGTGTGCCGCAAATCATGCAAGCGGGCACCTTCGATCCCAGCTCTTGCGCAGATCGCCGCCCACGATTTTTTTATGTCGGCGACCGGCTTGGTTGGGTCTGCGCCCGGGAATAGGAACTGCTCGGAGCGCGCCTGTGATCGCATGTCGCGCAAAAGCTCCAGCGCATGGCTCGACAAGGGAACCCTGTGCAGCCGCTTCTGCTTCACGCTGGCGGCTGGCTTTGCCCAATTGCCGTTCTCCAGATCGAACTGATCCCAAGTCGCCGACAGAACCTCATTCCGGCGTGCCCCGGTGAGTAGGAGAAGCCGGATAGCGTTCGCCGCCGATTGAGTGGGGTGAGCGGCCAAGGCGGTAAACAGCCGTTCCAGTTCGGCTCCGTCAAGATAACGGGCGCGTGGATGCTCGGGATTGCGCTCGATGCCCTTGGCCGGATTTTCGACGACCTCCTCCCACTTGATGGCGAGAGAAAAAATCTTCGAGAGCAACGCCACGGTGCGATTTGCGCGATATGGCGCATTTATCGTCATTTGGCGGTGAAGCGCCTCGATGTCGGGGTAGCGAATTGAAGCCGCCTTTGTCTTGCCGAAGCGCGGCAGGATGATCTTCTCGATAATGGCGAGGTCGTCTTTTTGGGAACTCGGGCTCTTTTTCGGCAGGTGGCGTTCGATATATAGGCCACACAGATCGGCCATTGTGGCGGCGGCGCGATCCTCATGCCGCTGGGCCATGGGATCGACGCCCTGATCTACGAGCCGCTTGAAGCTCTCTGCCTCCTTACGCGCCGCTGCCGCTGTCCACTCGGGACAACTGCCGATGGTCAGCCTTCGCTCCTGCCCCCCGACCCTGTAATTCAGGATGAAGGCTTTCGCGCCATTGGCGGTCACGCGCACCCCGAAGCCCTTGAGGTCAGTGTCGTATGTGATCTGGTTGCCCTTGGCTGGTGGCAAGAGGTTCTTGAGCAAAGTTTCGGTGAGGCGCTTCGCCATGAAATCCGTGTCCGCACTGTGTCCGCACGCAAAGAGGTATTAGATGAACACAAGTTGCTTTCAGTGTCCATGTGTGGCGCTCATTAAGTGATTGACATTAATTGAAATAAGTTAAAAATTGAGGAATTCCCTGGTGTCCGTTATGGGTAGGGGTAACTTCCTTTTAATCAGAGGGTCCCGGGTTCGAGCCCCGGCGCGCTCACCAAACAAAACAACGATCTAAGCAAGATGCCGCTGAGCCCTCCGGGGCTTTGGTGACCATATGGTGACCACTTTGTATCGAATCATCGATCCGAAAGCTGGAGAAAAGCGAGCCGACGCTTTTTTGATCCGCGCGCCCAGGAAGGGCGCGCCGCTCGGGATAAAACTGCGAACAGGCATGTTATTGAGAAGGGATCTGCCCCCTGAGTGACGCGGCGTCCAACAGTTCGTCCATAGATCCGGCCTTATCGAAAAGCTCCCTTTGCAGCTTTGTCGGCAGCGTGTTCCACTGCATGATCACCGCCGCGCCGAGATATCGCAGGATTTTATCCTCGTCAGCCGCGAAACTTGTTTCACCGCCTCGATCCCGCGCAATTGCGGGGTCTGTCCGGTTGTGATTGCCGGACACCATTGTCGTCACCTCTCTGGACTCGAAACAATTCCGGTGCGCCTCATCCCTTGATCGGGCGCCTCAACGATGGCCCCCGCGGCCACCGCCGCCATGGCCGCCGCCTCCCGCGTGGCCGCCATGGCCACCGCCACCATGGCCGCCGCCTCCCGCGTGGCCGCCGCTGCCTCCACCGAATCCGCCGCGTCCCCCATAGCCTCCGCCCCCGCCATATCCGGGCGAATAGCCATAATTGTTCAACCCTCCATAGGAATAATTGGAGTAATTGTCGTAACTATTGGCGAGCGCCGCAGCCCCGATTACCGCGCCGAACATCCCCAGAATGGCCGACGGGCCGACGCCCGAACGACCGCGATAATGACGTCTGACCCGAGCGCGGGCGCGCACGTCGGTAATCATTGTTTGCGGAGCGACGACCGCCGGTCCGGCGAAGCTTATCGGCGCCGCTGTGGCGACGTCGCATGCGGAAAGCACAAGGACGACGCCGGTGAGCGCTCCGGCAATGGTGACTGTCTTGAACGAAACATGATGAGAACTCCCCCTTATGGTCCGATTTCTTCGCGCGCTTGCCTGGACCGGACGGATATCGGTCGCCGATCTGGCCAGGATCAATGCGCGAGACCGCTCACATTGCGTCAGCCGCCACCGACCAGGCTACGCGACGCGGCAAACCCTCGCCCGCGACGGCCGCATCAGAAATCGCTTTGACGCTCATGCTTGCGAAACACTTGGTCCGCGTGCTTTTGCTGGGTCGGCGTCATGCTGGCGTAGAGCGCCGCGAACGCCGGGATCAGTTTCCTTAGTCCATTGGCATGTTCGTCGGCGATGATCTGAAAAGCTTTGAGATCGTCGACCGCGGTGCTCGTATCCGGCCCGGTCGATCGATCGGGAACGTTGGCGCGAAATGTCGCCGCGTTGTCCCGCATGATTTGAGCGACGTTGTTCCACAATGATTCCTGCGCGGCCGTAATTTGTAACCTGCTACGCAGTTCCTTGATCCTGGCCTCGCTCGCCTCCGCGACACGCTCGTCGCGCGATGTGTTGGCTTCCTTCGCCTGGGCGCCTTGTTGGACGCGACCGCCCTGCGACGGGACGGCCGAAAGAAATGCGCCGAGGAGCACGGCGACGACGATGCCGTTTTTGGTTGGAAGTTTGATCTTGGGCATTTGAACCCTCACTTGGTTGTTATTCACATGCAGGAATATCTGAGCTGTTTCCGTCGGTATGCCCAAGCAGAACGTTGCTCGAACTACATCGAGCGCCAAAGCCTAACCCGGGAACCGACCATGAGGACAGATTCGAAAAATACTCATTCGATCGCCGCGGAAAGATCATCGCCGCCTCCAGGAAGCCAACAATCCATGGCGCAATCTCACTCGGTCATGCATCGATAGAGGAACGACCAGCTCTTTCGCCCGGACAATTTCGTTGCCTTCGATTGCTCCCGGCAGCCTGCCCATTTCGTCTCGTCTTGGGCCCACTCCTTCACCGCGTTATTCCATTCCTTTTTGGTCCACTTTTCGACCTTGCTCGCATCCGAGGGCTCGGACGAGGCTGGCGCGGCGGGAGTAGGCGTTGTGTTTCCCGCGGGAGCAGGCTCCGGCGTTTTTGCGAAGGCGAGCGGGCCGGCGAAAACGCAGGCGAGCGCCGCGGCCGTGAGGGAAGCGCGCATATGTTTCATTGTATCTTTCTCCATGGCGACGTGGCGCGACAACGCCGGATTGAAGTGAAGCCGATTGCGACCCTGGCGGACCAGAACCCACAGGGCGGTCGCCGCGGCCACTAGTTGTCACCCGCGATCTCTTCGCGATCGGAGCGCTCGAACCGAAGCTAACCGACAACGCTTGCGCGGCTTCACCGCAAGGCGGCGTCAGTGAAACAGCCCGAGCCCGAGCACGCCCGATATGATCAAGTAAATCGCGACGATGTAATTGAGCAGCCGGGGCATAATCAAAATAAGAATGCCCGCGAGCAGGGAGACGATTGGTTGCATATGCGCGATTGTGAGGGTCATGGCCTGTACGCTCCAAAAGCGAAATCCCCAAAAGCCCTGGGCTTCTCGGCTTGGATTCCGCGTTGTGATGGAATGACGGAGCGAGATCGCGATGCGAGTTCAAGGAACTCCGCTCCGATCTCGACGCCGATGGCGCGAACCTCATGGCCTTTCCGACGAGCGAAAAGAACGCGAATGAGGACACGCGCCACCGAGCTGCTTCGGCTGAAACCGATCAGGGCTTGTTAGCTTCCTTGACCGCGTCCTTCACTGTATCTCTCGCGGTTCCCACCGCATCGCGCACGGCGCCGCCGAGCTGGTCGGCTTTCCCATGCAGTTCAAGATCCTTGTCGCCGAGAACCTTGCCCGCGACTTCTTCAATCTTGCCCTTGATCTTCTGGGCGGCGCCCTTAATGTTTTCTTGGTCCATGACATGATCTCCAGTTCGTTTGGCTACATCAAATCAGATAATGGAGATCAGCCGATGTTTGCAGCGTCGGAATCTACTCAGCGCGTCGCGCCGATGGCTTGGCCGCCCTTCGCCGAGGAAGGCTGTCCGCATCACTTCCCGCCCGAGTTTTCCCACTGATCTCAGCTCGCCGCGACAGCCAGACGGATCAACGCGGGAATGGAACGCGAACCGGTCTTTTGCATGATCGCCGCCCGATGATTCTCGACGGTGCGTTGGCTGATGCCCAGATCCGCGGCTATGTTTTTGCTGGGATGACCGGCAAGAACGAGATCGAGAATTTGCCGCTGACGCGCCGTCAATCCATTGAGATGCGAGGCGGGCGCCATGCGCCGGTCCTCGGATCGCGTGGACCCGGGGGCTTGCTCAAGCGCATGCGTAATGCTGGCGACAAGCTCCTCATGGCCGAACGGCTTTTCGATGAAGTCCGAGGCTCCGGCCTGCATGGCTTTCACTGCCATGGACACGTCGCCATGTCCGGTGATCATGACCGACGGCACCGTCATTTTATCCGCCTTGAGCCGCGCCAACAGCTCGAAGCCGTCCATCCCCGGCAGGACCGCGTCGATCACCAGGCATCCTTCGCGGCCTGGGCGCAACGCGGCCAGGAACGCCTCGCAGCTCGCGAATGTCTCCACGAGCCACCCATGCGCGGAAAGGAGCTCTCGAACCGTATCGCGTATGCCAGCATCGTCGTCGACCACAAAGATCGTCGGGGATGATGGTCCGCTAGATATGCTTATCGGCGTGTCGGGCGCCGCGATGGAGGCTGTCGCCGCGAGGAGATTGGCGACGGCGCGCATGAGTTCCGTTGTCTCGACCGGCTTGTCGAGATGCGTGCAACCAAGGGCGGCGATGGCGCGCAGAGTCTGCGTGGAGATGTCTCCAGTCAGAACAATAGCTGGAATGGCCCGTTGGAATTTTTCCCGAAGCTTGGCGACGACTTCGACGCCATTTGGGCCGTTCGGAAGGTTGAAGTCGGCGACGATAATGTCGGGAATCTCTGTCGAAGCAATTGCGACGACGCCATCGGCGGCCCCGATCGGACGATGGCCGCCAGCGCGCAAAAGCATTTCGAGAAGTTCGCGAATGGTCGGATCATCCTCGACGACGAGAATCGAGGCGCTCCCTTTCGCGTGTTCGACGGCGGAGCCTCCTCGCGGATAGCTCGAGGAAGCGTGAGCCGAGGCTTCCATTGGCACGCGGATGCTGAACATGGAGCCATGCCCAGGGCGCGATCTTAGATCAACGGGGTGGCCGAGCAGATTGGATAATCGCTGCACGATCGCCAGACCAAGGCCCAGCCCCCTGCTGCGCTCCCGAGCTGGATTGTTGATCTGGTGAAACTCCTCGAAGATCGCGAGACGATCTTCCTCGGGAATTCCCTGACCCGTGTCCCAGACTTCGATACGCATCATGTCGCCGCGCCGGCGGCACCCGAGCAGCACCTTGCCGCTCGTCGTGAATTTCGCGGCGTTCGAGAGCAGGTTGCGGAGAATCTGCTCCAGTAGTCTTGGATCGCTCCGCACAATGCAGGCGCTTGATACGACGCGCCAGTCGAGACCTTGCGCCCGCATGTGATAGCCGAAGTCGGCGTTAAGATGCTCGAACAGCTCAGCCAATGCAAAGCTCTCAATGTCGGCGTGGATGACGCCGGCTTCGAGCTGATTGATATCGAGGAGCGTGTTCAGCATTCCCGACATGACGCCAACCGTCGCGTCGAGACGCTTGAGCAGCGTGTGCGTCTCCAGCCCGTTGGACTTTTCAGCCAGCAATCCTTGCAGGAGCCGGATCGTCTGTAACGGCTGTCGCAAATCATGGCTGGCGGCGGCGAGGAATCGCGATTTGGCGACATTAGCCTGGTCAGCGACCTGCTTGGCGGCGTCGAGCGCTTCGGCGGCCCGCTTCTTTTCAGTGATGTTCGTGAAGGTTATTACGACGCCTTCGACGAGGCCGTCGTGCGTCCTATACGGCAATATGAGCCGATTGTACCATACCCCGTTCTGGGTCGAGACTTCACGTTCAACGATCTTCCGTTCGTTAAGAACAATCGAGGCGTCGCGGATCAGATCGTTATCGTTCGCGAGCGACGTGAAATCGGCCAGAGGTCGACCAATATCGGTAGGAATCACCCTGAACAGCGACATGGCCGCGGGCGTGAAAAAACGGATTTTGAGTTCTTCATCCAGGAAAATCGTGGCGATGCCGGAGCTTTCTAAAATATTCTGGAGATCGTTGGAGGTATTGCGCTGACGTTCAAGGGTTTCGTGGAGCTGACTGTTTAGCGCCGTGAGCTCCTCGTTGACCGATTGCAACTCTTCCTTTGACGTGACCAGTTCTTCATTGGTGGATTGCGCCTCCTCGTTCAGAGACATCGCCTGTTCGCCGATGCGCTTTTGTTCTTCTTTCGCGCTGTCGAGATCGTGAATGGCGATTTCAAGTTCCCTCGTGACATCCGCGAGCCTACGCTCCAATTCGGCGACCTGAGCTCCACCCGCGGGCGTCAGCACAGGCAATCGATTTGCCTTCGGGCTCGCGAGGGAGCCGTCGAGGAAACTGACGAGCAACAGCTCCTCGTCATGCATCTTGACCGGTTCGACCGCGATGCACACCGATGAGGGATCTGGTTCCTTTTCCAGATACGCGTCCGTCACGATTGCTCGCGCACGATCGCGATTGGCTCGCTCGATAACGGCGCGCAGCTTGGGACGGAGCCCCTCACGGACCATGGCCAGCAGATCGTTGTTGGAGACGCCCGAGGGAACCTTGAGGTATTTGTCGGCGAACCCGGAGATATGAAGACACTCATGCCGAGCGTCGATCAACACCGAGCACAAAGCAAATATGTCGATCAGCGCGCGCCAAGATAAATAGTCGAAGTCGGATGCGTGTCCGAAAATGGGCTTCGCCGCGTGCGGCAGGGGGAGTCGATCGCCGGCGCGGGCGCCCGCGGGAAACGCGACCTCGCCTGGGCGACTGCGACCGACATGGCGATAGACGCGATGCTTTTTCGAAACAGGCTCGAAACGCTCTCCAGAGCCGACCGCCTCGGAGGCTCCAAGGAAAAGCACGCCGCCGGCGCGCAAGGCGAAATGAAAAAACGACAGAATTTTGTGCTGCGCTTCCGGTTGCAGATAGATGAGGAGATTGCGGCAGCTAACGAGATCTATGTTGGAGAAGGGCGCGTCAGCCAAGATATCGTGAACCGTGAAGACCACGCAATCACGCAATTCGTTAGCAACCCGGTAATGATGATCTTCCCTGGTGAAGAATCGCGCCAATCTGTCCGGCGCCACATCCGCCTCGATCGTATTGGGATAGAGCCCGTCGCGCGCGAAAGCCACGGCGTCCCCGTTGATGTCGGAGGAGAAAATCTGGAGCCTCGCCGGCCGTTTCAACTCCTCGAAGGCCTCCAGGAACAGCATGGCTAGAGAATAGGGCTCTTCACCCGTACTGCAACCTGGACACCACACGCGGATCGGCCGCACGTCTTTTTGCTGGTTGACGAGATCTAGGATGATTTCATTGGACAAGAATTCGAAAGCCGTCTTGCCGCGGAAAAATTGCGTGACGCCGATCAACAAATCCTTGCGAAGCAACTCGGCCTCTCCGGGTTTCTCGCGTAGAAGCTTTAGATATAACAGGCGATTCTCTAGCCGAACCGCGTTCATCCGATGCTCGAGACGGCGCTCCAGCGTGCCTTTCTTGTAGACGCTGAAATCATGCGATGTCTTATCTCGAAGAAGCCCGATGATATGAGAGAATTCATCGGATGTCGCATGAGCGAGGGATTTCGTCGCATCTACGCCGCCGGACGTCGCCGGGTGAAGCTGTCTGAAAATGAGGTCGGGAATGTCGGCGACCGAGGCGACGAAATCGACCGCGCCGGTCGCGATCGCGCTGCGTGGCATTCCATCGAATTCAGCCTCCTCCGGATCCTGAACGATAACGAGGCCGCCTTTTTCCTTGATCGCGCGAAGCCCAACGCTGCCATCGCCGCCGCTCCCCGAGAGGACGACGCAGATAGCCAGTTCACCGCAAGCCTCGGCAAGCGAGCCAAGAAAAAAGTCGAATGGCAGACGGGTTCCATGCCGTTCCGTTGGTTTCGAAAGCCGGAGCAAGCCATCTCGAATTGCAAGAGAGACACCCGGAGGAATGAGATAGACATGATCAGGCTCTAGCGGCGCGCCATCCGCCGCTTGCACGACGGTCATGCTCGTGTGGCTGGAGAGCAATTCCACCATGAGACTGGGATGCGTGGGATCCAGATGCTGGATCATCACGAAAGCCATCCCGCTTTTGGGCGACTGAGCGTCGAGGAAGCCGCGGAACACCTCCAGCCCCCCGGCCGAGGCTCCAATGGCGACAATCGGAAACGCGCGGCTTTCGGCTGATTTTTCCGCGGCGAGGCCGCCAGCGCTCTTCCGACCGGCCCTCTTGTTTCTCGCGGTGGTGGGGCTCGTCATAATTTCTGGCTGACCTTCTCGGCCCTGTTATGCAAGCCAGCATCGTCAGGGCGCATGCCGTCACATTAACATATTCTCGGCTGGCCCGCTTCACAAGCTTAGCTCGTCGAAGGCGCCTTTCGCGTTCGCGTGGCGTCGCGTTCTTCTGAGTAGTTTCCGAGCCTACCTGCGATTCTTCTTATGAACCATAATCCTGAGGTCGATTTCGCGACACGAGGCAGAGGCGGGAGCTACGCGACCTCGCTGCCGTCGCCTCCAGATGCGAGCGCGGACACAACCCATGGCCAGCCATTATCACGCGATCGTCTGGATTGATCATCGAGAAGCAAAGGTCTTCCATTTCAACGCGACCGAGGTGGATTACATGATCCTCCATCCACACAATCCAACCCGCCACATCCATCACAAGGCCAACGCGATCGGCGGTGGCGATGCGCCCCTGGACCACGAATTCTTCGAGCAGGTCACGGAGGCGATCGCCGATGCAAAGGCGATCCTGATCACTGGTCCGGCCAGCGCCAAATCGGAACTGGCCGCCCATGTGGCGCGCCGTCATCCCGACATCGCCCGTTGCGTTATCGGGGTCGAGACGATCGATCATCCGAGCGACGGGGCGTTGATCGCCGTCGCCCGACTTTACTTTAAAGCCGAAGACCGTTTAGGGCCGCAAATCTAACAAACCGATCTTGACTTTCACGCATGCACGAAAGGAAATCCCATGTCTCTTGGAACAATCATTCTTAATCCTTCTCATCCTGATGCTCATCGGCGCCATCCCGACTTGGCCCCACAGCGCTAACTGGGGCTATTTCCCGTCGGGAGCTTTGGGAACGGTCCTAATCGTCGTGCTCGTCCTTGTTTTGCTGGGCCGAATATAGCCGAACCCGCAAAATCCTGAAGTTAGGAGACATCGTGATGAGGGCGCTCGTCTATAACGGCCCCGGCAAGAAAACCCTGGAGGATTGTCCCAAGCCAACGCTCGTCGAGCCGACGGACGCTATCGTCAGGATCACAAAAACAACGATCTGTGGGACCGACTTGCATATTCTCAAGGGCGATGTCGCGACCTGTCTGCCCGGTCGCATCCTTGGTCATGAAGGCGTCGGCGTTATCGAGGCGGTGGGTTCGGCAGTTTCGACGTTCAAGCCGGGCGACCGAGTGCTGATCTCTTGCATCACGGCCTGCGGGCGATGCGAATATTGTCGGAAGGGCATGTATTCGCATTGCACGACCGGGGGGTGGATTCTCGGGAACAGCATCGATGGAACGCAGGCCGAGTTTGTCCGCATTCCCTACGCCGACACGAGCCTCTATCCGATCCCGAACGGAGCCGATGAAGAGGCGCTCGTAATGCTCAGCGACATTCTGCCTACGGGCTTCGAATGTGGCGTGCTGAAGGGCAAGGTCGAGCCCGGGTCGACATTGGCGATCGTCGGCGCCGGACCAATTGGACTGGCGGCGTTGCTTACGGCGCAGTTCTATTCGCCGTCGGACATTATCATGATCGATCTCGACGACAACCGCCTCGCCGTTTCGAAGCGTTTTGGCGCGACAGAAACGATCAACAGCTCCGACGGCAAGGCTGTGGAACAGGTCATGCGCTTGACAAACGGACGCGGCGTGGACACCGCGATTGAGGCCGTGGGCATTCCCGCGACCTTCATACTTTGCGAAGACATCGTCGCGCCCGGCGGGGTAATAGCCAATATAGGCGTGCATGGCGTCAAGGTCGATCTCCACCTGGAGCGGCTCTGGTCGCATAATGTGACGATCACCACGAGGCTGGTCGACACCGTATCGACGCCGATGCTGCTGAAGACGGTTCAATCCGGCAAGATCGATCCGCACCGTTTGATCACACATCACTTCAAGCTGCACCAAATCTTGGAAGCATACGACACCTTCGCTAAGGCGGCGACGACAAATGCGCTGAAGGTGATCATCGAGGCGTGATGCGCCGACGTTGTTTGGCGTGCATAGTTTTCGAACCTGCCGATGTCGAGCGTTTGAGCCTAATAGCTTACTTCCCAGGTAGTTCGTGTAAGCGGCCAGTCAAAATGAGGTCTTTCACAGCGCATGATCACCTGGTCATTTGGCGTTGCCAACCAAGGAGAGTGGGATGCAAGGCTTTCACGAGGCGCGGAGAAATGAATCTCGATTGCGGGTTGTCTTTAGGGACGACCAGGTTTCGTTTGGCTTTCCAGCGAGCGCGACGCTCGGCGATGTCGCGGTCTGGGTCGCGGGCGTGGCCAGGTTTCATCACAGCGCCGTCATAGCCATCGCCGTCACAATGCCCGCGCGCGCAAATTCATCCATCGCGCCAAAAGGAGTCTCCCATGGAACGCACTGACATATCGGTCGCTCGCTTCCCCGATCACACTCAAGCCGAGATAGCGGTTAAGGCGTTGGCGCAAGCCGGCTTCGACATGAAGCAATTGAGCATCGTCGGTCGCGGATATCACACCGAGGAAAATGTCGTCGGCTTTTACAACGCCGGCGGGCGCATTCGGTTCTGGGGAAAATACGGCGCCTTTTGGGGCAGTCTGTGGGGGCTCTTCGGGGCGGGCATTTTTCTCTCTTCGCCCATGACCGGGCCGATCATGGCGCTTGGCGCGCTTGCCGCGATCGCCCTTTCCGCTGTCGAGGGCGCTGTCGCCTTTGGCGCCTCCGGCGCTATTGGCGCCGCGATCTACAGCATGGGCATTCCCGAGAATAGCGTTCTCGAATACGAGCGCGCCTTGAAGGCCGATTCCTTTCTGGTCTTCGTCCATGGAACGGCGGGAGACGTGGCTCGCGCGAAATCGATCCTCGCGACGGTTCAGCCAACGCATCTCGATGTGCACGAGGGCGTGACTGAGCCAGCGCCCCCGGCGCCTGTCGTTCGCGCGGCGGAGTGACGAGCCTCGACAACGACTCCCGGAGCAGGAACGCCATTGGTCGCGCCGACCCAGGGCGACCCCGCTCCGACCCTCGATAATCTTCCATTGCTCCACCGCGCCAAGGAAACGGACGTAAAACCAATTTAGCCTGGCGAATTGACTTCGACTGTCTCGGTTTGCCCGAACCCTATTTCTCGATCTCCAACGTGTCGCACGCAGACCAGTGTCGTCGCGGTCGCCTGGTAAAAAATGTGATGTCCTATGACGTCCATTCTTTGCAACGTTCGCGCCCAGCGCGGATGCGCGTAATCGGCGAGATAATGAGTCGAACCGCCGACCTCCGCGGAATAGTCGCCGCCTAACAACACTTCACGGGCGATACGCACGGCCGTCTTCCAGGAGACAGGTTCCGCTACGCGAAGAGTTTTGCTCTGACAGGCGAAGGAAAATTGGCAGGCGTTGTGACGACGCCGATTCTGGTAGACGACACCGCAAATCGATGCGGGATAATGCCCGCTCTCGACGCGGTTGAGCACTACCTGCGCCACCGCGGCCTGTCCAGCCTCCGATTCGCCGCGGGCTTCGAAATAGATTGCCTCATCAAGGCAAAGTCCATGGGTTCGAATACCCTCGGGTGCGCCAATTAAATCAATGAGTTGCTGTTGATTTTTTGGCTGCGGATTTTGTCCTAGGTAACAGATAGGTAACGACAGGCTTCGGGGAGCCGGCCCGCAATCCCAAGGCGGCGCTGGCGCTCGCCTTAAGCCTTCGTTAACCTTGCGCCGCGCACTGTGCGGCTAGCCGTTTTCGGCTCTATTCGCCTGCTCCGACTTCGGGAGATGAAGCCATGAAACTAAAGCTTTTGCTTATCGCCGGGCTGGCTCTCGCCATCTCCGCTCCGCTCGCGCGCGCGCAAGAGGGGGGTGAGCGGCGTGAATATATGCATGAACTACGGAGAGACTGCGAGGACGGCGACGAGCGCGCCTGCGAGCGTCTGCGGCATATGCGGCACGAAGAGCACGAGGACCGCGAACAGCATGAATACCAGGGAGAACGCGGCGCGGGTGCGGCCCCTCCGGTCGCCGATCCCAAGGTCGCGATCTGCGCGGCAATCGAGAACGATTACAACAATTGCCTCAAACATCAGCATGATGGTTGCCCCGCTTGGGTGGTTCAGTTGAAGGCCAACCACTGTTTCTGAGTCGACGCGCCGGAAATGCAACTCTCCAAACGCAAAACGGCCCGTCGCTACATCCGCGCTCGGGCCGCAACGCCGGGTGGGCGCGGTG
>PLZT01000539.1 GCA_003152255.1 Methylocystaceae bacterium
CCGAAAATGGCGGTGGGTAATTACGATGCCGGTTAAATTTCCAATTTTCACTTACCGCCGCGGCGGCCAGCGCGCAGATTAACACTCTTGCCGATTAATACTTTTCATGAAGCGACTAAGAATTGCTACTTTTGAAAACTTGCGACATCATGTCCGCCGTGACGCAAATCTCTCAGCAAGCGACGCGGCGTCATGCGCGCGTCCATCGGACGGAGGGCGGATCATTATGAAACATCGTCAAGGGATCGGCGCCCTGAGGCGGGTCGCGGCTCTTACGCTTGCCGGCGCGCTTGCATTCGCGCCAAAGGCCGAGTCCTGCACGAGCTTCCTCCTCAAGGCCGCCGACGGATCGCCTGTCTATGGCCGCACGATGGAGTTTGGCTTCAAGCTGCAATCAGACGCGATCGTAATCCCCCGAGGATACGCCTTGATGGCGACCGGCCCCGGTGGCAAGCTAGGCCTGACTTGGAAGACGCGCTACGGCATGGTTGGCCTCAACGCTTTCGGAGCTTCCGCCGTCGCCGACGGCCTAAACGAAAAGGGCTTGGCCGGCGGCGTCCTCTATTTCCCGGGATACGCTGGCTATGCCGACTCCGCCAAGACCGATCCGACTCGCGCCCTGGCGCCCTGGGATTTCCTCACCTGGGCGCTCACCAATTTCGCCACCGTCGCCGAGGTTCGGGCGGCGTTAAACAGCGTCTCCATCATCGACATCGCCGAGCCCAGTCTCGGAGTCACGCCACCCTTGCATTATGCGCTGCATGACGCCAGCGGCGCCTCGCTCGTCGTCGAGCCCGTCGGCGGCGCGCTGAAGGTCTATGACAACCCGCTCGGCGTGATGACCAATTCGCCGCCCTTCGATTGGCACCTGACCAATCTAAGCAACTACGTGAAGCTATCGCCCGTGGACGCCGAAGCGTTGAAGCTCTCGGGCCAAGTCTTCGCGCCCCTCGGCGCGGGGTCGGGTCTGCTCGGCATTCCCGGCGATCCGACGCCGCCTTCCCGTTTCGTCCGCGCGCTCGGCCTCGCCATCTCCGCCAAGCCCCTGCCGGACGCGGCGCAGACGGTGCGCCTCGCCGAGCATATCCTGAACAATTTTGACATTCCGTTGGGCTTCATCCGGCCCAAGGCGGGCGAGAAGACACCATTGGAATTCACCCAATGGTCGACGATCGCCGATCTCGTGGGCAAGCATTATTACGTCAAGACTTATGACAATCAGGCGCTGCGCCGCATCGACCTTATGAGCTTCGATCTGGACGCCAAGGCCATCCGCGCCGCGCCGCTCAAACCTGCCTTGGCGGTTCCGGCGCTCGACTTTCCGAAGCCGTGATCCGGTCTGGGGAAAAGCTGAAAGGGAAAATGATATGAATAGGCCTCGCCATGTGACCCCTAAATCGGTGCGGGGTCGAGGCAGGCAGGCAGTGGATTTAGGTTTAATGACAGCTTCGGGTCAAACTCGCCCGTCCGGCGTTGCCGTTCGGCGGGGCAGCTTGTCCTTCGACTCCGGAAATTGGGCGGCCTACTCGCCGTCGCCAGGAACTCGCCACGCGCGAAAGGAGACCAGAGCGCATTGCGGCGGCGTCGCCCTGAGGCCATGTTAACGGTGGAACATCGCGGGTGACGGGGTTTAGATTCGTGGTGTGCAAGGCACGGGTGGTCGGAACAGTCGCCAAACGCATAGGCGCCAAGGGAGTGGCCGATGTACAGGAAAATCCTCACGCCGATAGATTTGAGTGAAGCGGAGATGACTCAGAAGGGGATTGCCGCGGCTCTGGAAATCGCGAAGATCGGGAAGTCGCAGCTTCGCCTTGTCAATGTGCAGCCGCTGATGCCTTTGGCCTTTATGGATTATATGCCGGCGGACTTGGACGCCCAGCGGCACGAGAAAGTGGCGGCCGAATTGGCCAAGGCGGCGGAGGGGATCGACTACCCGAAAGAGCTTGTCTCGACGGCCTTGCGCTTCGGCGCGATCTATTCTGAGGTTCTGGCGGAGGCCGAAGCCTGGGGTGCCGATCTGATCGTCGTCGGCTCGCATCGGCCCAGCATGTCGACCTACCTGCTCGGCTCCAATGCCAAGACCATCGTGCGCCACGCCAAATGCGCCGTTCTGGTGGCGCGTAACTAAAGCGGCTTTTTCACGCGAACCGGTTCCTGCTTCGCCAGAAAGCGCTCTTAAGACCTTCCCCGCAGATGGTCCTTACGCGCGATGCGCTTGTTGGGCATAAGTCGCGCGCGCGACAAAATTGGGCGCGAAACACTTTTTTAATCAATTGAATTTACTAGCCCCCATAGGGGATTCGACGCCCTGTTTTCGCCGTGAAAGGACGATTCACAGGTTTCAGTGCACACTGTGAATTTCGCACTATCCCTCGGTAGGCGATACTGCGGCGGCGGCGAGCATATGCGCGAAACCGGTGGCCGCCCGGGTGGAACAGTTGGCGCGCAACAGCCCGGACTTGAACACTCAAAGGCGGAAAAAGTTTTCCTGATTTCGGAAATTCTTTTCCGTTCCGAATTCACGGAACGTTCCCCAGCCGTCTGAACCCTTCAGCTTTGCGGCACAGCTCAGCAATTCGGAGCGGGTCCAGCACCTCGGCACAAATCCCACTGAAATTCAAATTTAGCGCACATTCTCAACGCCAAACGCGACAAAGCCAGTGGCGCCCGCCCTGCCCCACTGGAGCGTCGAGCGCCTCAAACGCGCCGTCAAACGCTTCGTCGCCGAAGGCTTCGGCGAACCCAACCTGCTCCGTCCCGCCACGCGCAGGGCAAGCAGCGAGCGTCTCCTGACCCTCGTCGCTGGCATCGCCCGCGCCAACCCCGATCTCACTCTCGCCCGAATCGCCATGCAGCTCGAAGCGATGTATGAGCGCACGCCGCGCGGCGGCACCCGCTGGAGCCCGTCATCGATCAAGAGCCTGCTCGATCGCGCCAGAAAGCTCGGCGTGCTCGGCGCTGAACAGGATTGAAGTCCAGGCGTCGTTAAACGCCATCACCCCGCCCCCTTGCGTTGGCGCCCCGATTTAGCGGCCTGGGCCCGCGGCAACGCCTAACCGATGATGATCGCAGCCCCACTCGGGAATCTGTTCAATTCCATTGAAACGTCGAGGAGCCCGAATGAAGAGGGTGTGCGACGCGTTCGTTCTCCTCGCGGTCGGATTGGGACGTCCGATCAAACCGGGTTAAGCCGCCTCGACGCCACGTCGCGGTTCGAATTTCTGCCCGGCTTCACGGCCCGCGTGATAGGCGTCCGGCGCGATCCGGCGCTTGCGCGCTTGCCCCTTTGCGTGGAACGATAACCCAAGCTTCTCCAGTTCGTCCTCGATGACGGAGGCTTTTATGGGCACGAGGTCGCGGCCCGTCGAAAGCCGNNGCGTCGAGATACGGCGCGTGCTGGAGGCGATCGTACTATCCTCGTTCTTGAAACGAGCCGTTTCGGTCGCGAAGGTCGCGACGATCAGATCATAGAGATAATGCGCCGCCTCGACATCCGCCGGCAGGCCGAAAAACACGTAACGGATCGCGCCGCCAGCGGTCGTCTCGATCCACACTTTGCAATCGCAGAACAGGGCGATCGCTGGCACGCAATCGTCGAGCGGCGCCCGCCGCCGCCGGCCGGTGTCGACGCCGACGCCCTCACAGGCCTGATCGCGCATCTCGACCTCGCCAAGCGACAGGCCATAGCGATCGAGCAGTTCAGCAATTTTTCTGGCGGAAGCCAACGCCTCTTGTTCCGTGCAGCCTTGTTCGACAGTCTTGCCGCGCAACCCTTGGATGCGTTGCAGGACGCGCGCGAGTTCCGCGTCGCCGGCGTTCTTTTCGGCGCCCGCGCGCCACGACGCCATGAGGCGGCGCCGCAACTCCTCGAACAGCGTGCGCGTTTCCTTCGGCAGTTGTTGTTCCACCACGGCGCGATCGATTGCCGCCGCGATAAATTCAATCGACTGTTCCGCGCCGCCAGATCCGGCCGCGGCACGGCGATCAAGAGTCTCCATCATAATGAAACCAATGCGCAAAAACGCATCCGCGAGATCCGCCCGCCCATAGCGCCGCGAGCTGGCGCTTCGCGCCAGCGCCTGGATCAGGTACGGCGGAGAGGCGAGGCCTCTCGTCTCCCGGATATTCTCAGCGGAGGGCTCCTCGCCTTTCTTCGCTGCGGCGAGGGCGTAGGCGAGGCGATCGAGGTCGTCGTGTTCTTCCTCCTCCTCGGCGACACCCGGGAGATCTTCGAGCAAGTCTTCGGAAAAAAGGTTCAAGCCCTCGATGCGCAGACCGCCGTGGCGCATGACATGCCGATAGACAGCGGCGGCGCAGCGCCGCGGATTGTTCATTCCCTTGCCCGGCCGCACAAATGAGAGGCCTTCCGCGAGCGCTCCGGCGTCGAGCGGCGTCAAGGGCCCGAGCGCGACAAAACCGCCGTCCGGCAGCGGCGCGAGCCACGTTGCGATACGAGCGTCGCGGGCGCTGTCGGGAATGTCTTCGTCAAACAGGGACAGGCCTTCGCCATTGGCCAAATCCTTGGCGAGGAATGTTCGCGCTGCGGCGCGCGCTTCCAACTGAAGTAGATAAAAGCTTGTCTCGGCCAGCGCGTCCAGCGCCGCGCCCTCCACGCCGTCGGCGCGGCGCTGGCGAATAAAGCGTTCGATCGGCGCGACGCCCAACAGCGGGGGCGTGAACAGCGCCAAATAGCCCGCGAGCGCGAAAGCCTCCATGACCAGGAGGGCGCTGGAGGGCGCGTTGGGATCAAGATTCCTTTTGGAAAGCCATTGCTGCGCCGTCCCCTCAACTTTCGCAGGGGAAACGCTCCCCACGGCTTCAAGGCAAATCTCCTCGATCCGCCGCGCGAGAAGCGCGCTTTCGCTTTCCCGGGCGTAGCCATTGCTATGCGATGCACATGATGTCGCCTTTCGCCGCGCCGACATTTCTTGCCCTTTCCCCTTCGAATCCTCTTGATCAGATTATCATCGCGCCGCCGCTGGAACGCGCCAAGTCGGCGTCATCCACTGGAATATTGGCCTCAACTAATGAAACGCCCACGTGGTACGCATAAGCGGACAGAAAGTGAACGTTATGCGGCCTTGGCGTCGAGTTGTGGCGCGGTCCGGAGTGGCATCAATCCGGCATTGTTTTCCGTCATGGGCCGCGCGACGCCCCAGATATAATCTCCGGTGAGATTGACGTCTTCCCAGCCCAATTGTGAGAGATGGGCCAGGAAGTTGACCGGAACGTCCTCTATTTCGCGCAGGGCGGCGATGGCGCGTTCGAGATACCTCGTGTTCCAGAAGATAATCGCGGCGACGACAAGGTTGAGGCCGGAGGCGCGATGTTGCTGGTTTTCGTAGTTTCGGTCGCGGATTTCGCCGAGCCGGTGAATGAAGACCGCCCGTGACAAGCTGTTGCGCGATTCGCCCTTGTTCAACTCCTGACCTGCCTGGCGTCGCAGTTCCGGGTCTTCGAGCCAGTCGAGGGTGAAGGGATCGCTCGGGCCATTACCGACCGATTCGACGAGGCGATCGCGTTGCTGGGCGATGGCGTCAAAGGCAGCGCAAATTTTGAGGCCCATGAACTGCTCCCCCCAGCCTTTCTGGCGCGCGAGCCATGGCCGACACGCGGAGGGCGCGAGACGCCGCGATGCGCGCGTTCTAACTTGCCACGACCAATTTCGAGCGGGCGTCCGCGCTGGCTTCGCTGGGCAAGGCGCAAATTCGGCTGGGAGAGGAGAAAGCGGCGCGGGCGACCCTTGAGCGCGCGGCGCGCTCGATGAAAATCCGCTCGGCAAGGACGCATACAAGCGCCTGGCCGCTCTGCTTCTCAGACGCGACGAGCCGGACGAAACGCTGCGGCTGGCCGACCGGCTCTCGTCTCGGGGCGTCGGCCATTCGCGGCTGCTCGCCTCGCGCACGCTCGCACTCGCCAAGCTCGGACGCGTCGAGGAGGCCCGCGACTTCGACAATCTCGCGCCGACAGATGCTCGAGCCCCCCGGCGGGTTTCGAAAGCCTCGCTGCGTTCAACTAGGCGCTCGGCGACCCTTTCGGCCGATAATGAAGAAGGCCATCATCGACGTCTCATTTGTTCTATCGCTTCTGCCCCACCT
>PLZT01000401.1 GCA_003152255.1 Methylocystaceae bacterium
ACCTCTGACCCCCAGATTCGTAGTCTGGTGCTCTATCCAGCTGAGCTACGGGCGCCCGTGACGGAAAGCTCCTCTGGCGAAACAGAGGGCCTTTCGCGAAACTGCAACGGCTTCTAGCCTTCCCGAGACCGAATGGCAAGGCCCAGATCGCACCTCCCGCTCACCCGGCGACGTTGCCCTTGGCCGCATGGGCCGCCGTCACCTCGCGCGCGTGGCGTCCGGTGACCTCGGCGAGGTGGTTGAAGCGCGCTTCGTAAAAGCCCGCGCCCGAGGTCGCCGAGCGCAATTCGACGATCAGGTTTTCCATCTCGGCTTCGGGGATCAGCGTCTCAAGGCGCTCCCAGCCTTCCCAGCCCATGCGCGGGCCAAACCCCAGGATTTGGCCGCGCCGGCTGGAAGCGATGCCCGTGGCGCGCGACATGCCGTCGCTGGGCGTATAAATCGTCACCGCCAGCACGGGCTCCAGCAGCACGGATTCCGCTCGGGAGAGAGCCTCGCTCATGCCGACGCGCGCCGCCGTGCGAAAGGCCATGTCGGACGAATCGACCGAGTGATAGGAGCCGTCCATCAGCACCGCCTCGACGTCGACCACGGGAAAGCCGAGCGGCCCGTGCGCCAGCGCGTCCTGGCAGCCGGCCTCGACCGAGGAGAAATATTGCCGTGGCACGGAGCCGCCATGCACCTGCTCGGAAAAGAAAAAGCCCTCGCCGCGCTCGCGCGGCCCGACTTCCAGCACCACATCGCCGAATTGGCCGTGCCCGCCCGACTGTTTCTTGTGGCGCCCGCGCACCGAGACTCTTTTGCGGATCGTCTCCTTATAGGCGACGGTGGGCTTGTGAACCTCGACCGTCACGCCGAAGCGCGAAGCGAGACGCTCCAGCGTCACGCGCAAATGCATTTCGCCCTGGCCGAGCAGCTTGATCTCGGAGAGTTCCTGATCGTGCACGTAGATCAGCGACGGATCTTCGTCGACGAGCTTCGCGATGGCGCTGGCGAGTTTCATCTCGTCCTTGCGGTCCTTCACTTTTAGCGCGACCGCGTGCACCGGCTCCGGCGCCGGGACAGGCGATTTAGCGACATCCCGGATCCCCCCGCGCGGATCGCCCGTGAGCGCATCGCCGGTCGCGGCGTGCTCTAAACGCCCGAAGGCCAGCGTGTCGCCCTCGAGCGCCTCGCTGCGCTTCGACGGCGCGCCGCCGAGCAGGCGCGAGACGCCGGAAATCTTGTCCTCGCCGCCCGGGGAGACCACGGACTGCCCGTCGACAAAGGTTCCGCGCAGCACGCGGGCCAGCGACAATTTGCCGCCATGCGAGGTGTGGATCGTGCGCAGGACGCGCGCCAGCGGCGGACCCTTGTCCGAAACGCCCAGCCGCGCCCGCGTCGTCTCGATCCCTGGCGCCTCGTGGCGCAGCGCCTTGAGCAGCCGCGTCACCCCGGCGCCGCGCGCCGCGGAACCGAAGAACAGCGGGACGACCAGCCCTTCTCGCAGCTCCTTGGCGAGATCGTCGAACACCTGGTCGCGCGGCGGCTCGATGTCGGAGATCAATTCCTCCATCAGCTCGTCGTCGTAGTCGGCGAGGCGCTCCAGCATGGAGTAGCGTTGCTCTTTCTCCTGCGCCGCGTCGCCCGAGGGAATCGCGACGACCTCGGAGAGCGCGTGCTCGCGGTAGACATAGGCGCGCTCGAGCGCCAGATCGATGAAACCGATGGCGACGCCGTTCCTCCAGATCGGCATCTGCCGCGCCAGCAACGGCGTGCGCGAGGCCGGCTGCAACATCGCGAGCGTTTCGCGCACGCCGAGGCCCGCCGCGTCGATCTTGTTCACGAACAGGAAATGCGGGACGCGCAGCTCCTCGAGCTCCCGCAGCGTGAGTTGCAGCGAGAAGACCTTGCGCGGATCGGCCTCGCACACGACGACCGCCGCGTCGACCAGCGGCAGCACGTTGCGCGCTTCATGGGCGAATTCCATCGATCCCGGAAGATCGACGAAGGTGTATTGGTCGCCGAGATAGTCGGCGTGGCCGATGTTGGCCTCGACGCTCATTTGATGCGCGCGCGACTCCGGGCTGGCGTCGCCGACGCTCGCGCCCTCGCGCGTGGCCCCGGCCCGTTCGAGCAGGGCCTCGAATAATTTCGTCTTGCCGCTCTGAAAGGGGCCGATCAGCGCGATTAGCCGCGGCCCCCCGGTTCTTCCGCCGTGGTCATTTCCCGTTCCGCCCATGGCCTGCTCCCTTTTTCGCCGGAGCCAGAGTCGCGACTTAGCTTGTTGCCAGCGCCAGGCGTCCATTTGACGCCCGATTGTCGGTTCCGTTGCCGGATCGTCCCACCTCGCGGCGGCGAGCGCAAGGCGAAAGCGCGTGCCGCGCGGACGCGACCTTCCCTCCGCCGCCAAAGCGAGCTAGAAGGCGAAACAGTCCACTTCAAGGAGCCTTCATGCGTCCCAGCAAACGCGCGCTTGACGAAATGCGCCCGGTCAGTTTCGAGCGCGGCGTCGCCCGTTACGCGGAGGGCTCCTGTCTCGTGAAGTTCGGCTCCACGCAGGTGCTGTGCGCCGCGACGCTGGAGGACAAGCCGCCGCCGTGGCTGCGCGGCCAGGGGCGCGGCTGGGTGACCGCCGAATATGCGATGCTGCCGCGCGCCACGCACACGCGCACGCGCCGCGAGTCCACCTCGGGCAAGCCCTCCGGCCGCACGCAGGAAATCCAGCGGCTGATCGGCCGCTCGCTGCGCGCCGTGACCAACCTCCCCTTGCTCGGCGAGCGCCAGATCATGATCGACTGCGATGTGATCCAGGCCGACGGCGGCACGCGCACCGCCGCGATCACCGGCGCCTGGCTCGCCCTGCGCGACTGTTTCGAGTGGATGCGCTCGCGCTCGATCATCAAGGACAGCCCGCTGCGCGATCACGTCGCGGCCATCTCCTGCGGCATTTTTAACGGCAAGCCGGTGCTCGATCTCGATTACGCCGAGGACTCCACCGCGCAGACCGACGCCAATTTCGTCATCACCGGCGCCGGCGGCCTAGTCGAAATCCAGGCGACGGCCGAAGTCGCGGTGTTTTCGCCGCAAGAGCTGCAATCGCTGCTTGGATTGGCGCAAAAGGGCGTGGCCGATCTCGTCGCCTTGCAGAAGGCCGCGCTGGCGTGAACGCGCGCAAGATCGAGGGGCGGCTGGTCATCGCCTCGCATAACCCCGGCAAGCTGTGGGAGCTGCGGCAACTGCTCGGGCCGCATGGCGTCGACGCGGTGAGCGCCGGCGAACTCGGCTTGCCCGAGCCCGAGGAGACCGAGACGACGTTTCGCGGCAACGCGCTGCTGAAGGCGCGGGTGGCGGCCCAGGCCTCGGGACTTCCCGCCTTCGCCGACGATTCCGGGCTTTGCGTCGACGCGGTTGACGGCGCGCCCGGCGTCTATTCGGCGCGCTGGGGCGGCGAAAACAGGGATTTCGGCGCGGCGATCGAGCGCGTCGAGCGCGAACTCAAGGAGCGCGGGGCCAAGCCGCCGTTCGCCGCGCATTTCATCTGCGCTCTCGCGATCGTCTGGCCCGACGGCCATGCGGAAGAGTTCGAGGGCCGCGTCGACGGCGTGCTCGTCTTTCCAAAGCGCGGCGACAAGGGCTTTGGCTACGACCCGATCTTCCTGCCCGATGGGCTGGACAAGACCTTCGGCGAGATGATGTCGGCGGAAAAACATGCCCTGCCCGGCGACGGATCAATCGCGCTGTCGCATCGGGCGCGGGCGTTTCAGGCGCTGGCGCGGGCTTCGCTGGGGCCGCGGCCAAGTTAGCGCCTCTCGAGCCTTGTCGAAACATTATGTTTGCGTTGTAAAACTATTGACGCCGCGCCGGCTGGCGTGACCTTTCCGGCGCGCCGTGCGATAAAGACTCATGGTCACGACGATTCGCACCGCATTCGATCCGGGCTTCGGCGTCTATGTGCATTGGCCGTTCTGCCTGTCGAAATGCCCTTACTGCGATTTCAACAGCCACGTGCGCCGTGGCGATGTCGACGAGGATCGCTTCGTCGAAGCCTTTCGCACGGAAATCGCCCATCGCGCCGCCCTGACGCCGGGCCGGGTGGTGCACTCGGTGTTTTTCGGCGGCGGCACGCCGTCGCTTATGTTGCCCTCCACCGTCGCGGCGATACTCGAAGCCATCGCCAAAAATTGGAGCCTCGCCCCGGATGTCGAGATTTCNNCACGTCCTTCGATCTCATCTACGCCCGCCCCGGACAGACGCCGGCGAGTTGGCGCAAGGAGCTAGACTTGGCGCTCGCCTATGCGCCCGAGCATGTTTCCCTCTATCAGCTCACGATCGAGCCGGACACGATGTTCGAGCGCATGTTCAACGCGGGCAAGCTGGTCGTGCCGGACATGGACACCCAGCGGGCGCTGTGGGACGTGACGCAGGAGGCGACCGCGCGCGTGGGCATGCCGGCTTATGAAGTCTCGAATCATGCCCGGCCGGGCGGGGAATGCCGGCATAATCTCGTCTACTGGCGCTATGGCGAATATGCCGGCGTCGGTCCCGGCGCGCATGGACGGTTGAACACGCCGCGCGGACGCCGCGCGCAATCGGCGGAGCGCCACCCGGAGATGTGGCTGACCTGCGTCGAGACCGAGGGGCACGGCCTGATCGAGGACGAACTGCTCAACGCCGAGCAGCAGGGCGACGAATTCCTGCTGATGGGGCTGCGTTTGCGCGAGGGGATCGACCCCCAGCGCTATTTCTTGCTCACCGGCAAAAAGCTCGCGCCGTCAAGAATCTCCGATCTGATCGGCGACGGCCTCGTGGAATATACGAGGGACAACCGTCTGCGGGTGAGTTCCGAGGGTTTTCCGGTGCTGGACGCGGTCGTCGCGGATCTCGCGGCCTAAAGCTCGTTCGGGCCATTGCCTTTGCCGACGCCATTGCCTACATAGAGTTGTCTTCTTGGCGCGGGGTGGAGCAGCCCGGTAGNNGTTCAAATCTGGCCCCCGCAACCAAGGCGTAATCAAGCCCGTGTTCCGCCCGCCTTGCCGAAGCCGTCTTCGGACATGCCGGGGTATTCGTGGTCTCCTCGAAGCGATTTCAGGCAAGCGACCAGGCGATCGCCTGACGCAATATCTCGATCGCCGCGCGCGCCATTTGCCTGCGTTTGGCGGTCAGCCGTCGATCCTCGATCATGGATTTCAACAGCAGCCAGCCCGCGCCCAGCNNCTTCTCGAAGAACTGTCGGGACGGGTGGAACCGCCTTATTTCCTCGGCGTCCAGCCACGACCGCAACATTACGCCTCCTGCCGTTGGAGGCGTTCCCGATCGAAACGCATTTGCGCGCGGGGCTGCTCCCCGCCGCAAAGCCCAATTAGAGCATTTCGGGCTCCGACGAAAGCGGAGCGGCCCGCGCGCATCG
>PLZT01000423.1 GCA_003152255.1 Methylocystaceae bacterium
AAATGGAGATCGCGCTCGCCAACACGCCGGCGCCGGGGTCCGGCGCCTTTCCGCTCTGGCTGGTGGACCGGCTGTTCCGCAATCTGCTGGTCGACGTTTCCGGCAACACCCACCGCGCGGAAATCTGCATCGACAAGCTCTATTCCCCGGACGGTCCCACCGGGCGCCTCGGCCTCGTCGAATTTCGCGCCTTCGAGATGCCACCGGACGCCCGCATGAGTCTCGCCCAGCAATTGCTGCTGCGGGCGCTCACCGCCTGGTTCTGGCGCGAGCCGCGCGAAGGAGGGCTCGTGCGCTGGGGAACCGCGCTGCATGATAAATTCATGCTGCCGCATTATATTTGGGAGGATTTCGCCGACGTGCTCGGCGATCTCAACCGGGCGGGACATAGCGCGTCTGACGGACGCCCGTCTCAAGAGACGGGCTACGTTTTCGAGCCGGAATGGTTCCAGGCGCAATGGGAGTTCCGCTTCCCGCTCGTTGGCTCCGTGACGCATGACGGCGTGCGTTTGGAGTTGCGTCATGCGCTCGAACCCTGGCATGTCATGGGCGAACAGGGCGCGCAGGGGGGCACGGTGCGTTACGTCGATTCCTCGGTCGAGCGGTTGCAGGTCAAGGTGCAAGGCTTCGTGCCGGGGCGGCATGTGATCGCCTGCAACGGACGGCGGCTGCCGATGACCTTCACGAGCAAGAACGGCGAGGCCGTGGCCGGCGTGCGCTTCAAGGCCTGGCGGCCGCCTTCCGGCCTGCATCCCACCGTTTCCGTCCACGCGCCGCTGACCTTCGATGTCGTGGACACATGGAGCGCGCGCTCGCTGGGCGGCTGCGTCTATCACAGCGCCCATCCCGGCGGACGGAGCTACGATACTTTTCCGGTCAACGCGCAGGAGGCCGAGGCGCGGCGGCTGTCCCGCTTCCAGGAGCACGGCCATAGCCCCGGACGGATCCTGCCGCCGCGCGAGGAGCCGGCCGGGGAGTTTCCGCTGACGCTGGATCTGCGGAGGAATTTTGTGCTCTGAGCGCGCTTTGGGGCGCCCCGCCGCCGCCCTGGACGCGCTATTGGCATCCTGGCTCGCCCGCTATCGCGTCGCGCCGGGAGCCGCCGACGAACTGCTCGGGGCGGACGGGCGGCCGCGCGAACATTGGCTCGCCCTGCTCGGCGCGCTCGCGAGGCTCGGCGAGGCCGACATCGACCAGCGCTTCGCCGGCGCCAACCGGCGCATCGACGAGATGGGCGTGACCTATCGCGCGCCCGGCGAAGCGCGCGAGCGCGTCGCGCCGTTGTCCCGCCTGCCGCTATTGCTGCCGCAAGCGGAATGGGAGGCGATCGAGGCCGGAATCGTCCAGCGCGCGGAATTGCTCGATCTCATCCTTCGCGACATTTACGGCGAAGGACGGCTGATCGAGGACGGCGCGCTGCCGGCGACGGCGGTGACGGGCTCGCCGGAGTTCATCCGGCCGATGCGCGGCGTCGCGCCTCCCGGCGGCCGCTGGCTGCGCTTTTACGCGGCGGAGATCGCGCGCGGCCCGGATGGCGCGTGGCGGGTGCTGGGCGATCGCGCCCAGGCGCCGTCGGGCGCCGGCTATGCGCTGGAAAACCGCCTCGTCATGGCGCGAGCCGTCCCGAGCCTGTTTCGCGACATGAATTTGCGCCGGCTGGCGCCGTTCTTCCGCGATTTTCGCGCCGGGCTCGCGAGCTGCGCGCAGCGCGTCGATCCGCGCATCTGCCTGTTGACGCCCGGCCCGTTCAGCGAGACCTGCGCCGAGGAGGTCAATCTCGCTCGTTATCTCGGGCTGCTGCTGGTCGAGGGCGAGGACCTCCTCGCCAATGACGGCAAGCTCTATGTGCGCACCATCGCCGGCCTGAAGCGCGCCGACGTGTTGTGGCGGCGGGTCGACGCCGACTGGTGCGATCCGCTGGAGCTGAACACCGCCTCGAAGCTCGGCGCGCCCGGCCTGTTGGAGGCGATCCGCCAGGGCGCGGTCGCGGTCGCCAACATGCCCGGCGCCGGCCTCGTCGAGGCGCGCGCGATCATGAGCTTTCTGCCGGCGCTGGCGCGGCGGCTGCTGGGCGAGGAGTTGCGCCTTCCCAATGTCGAGACGCTCTGGTGCGGCGACGACGGGGCGCGTGCGCGCGTGCTCGCCAGTCTCGACAAGCGCCGCGTCAAGGACGCCTTCACGCCGGCGCCGATGTTTCGAACGACTTTTCCAAGCGCGGCCCCCCGGTCCGACGGCGCCCATGAACGCCGCGGAGCGCGAGAAACTCGTCGCGGCGATGATGGCGCGCGGCATGGATTTCGTGGCGCAGGAGGAGCTGACCTTCTCGACCACGCCGGCCTGGGTCGATGGCGCCTTGACGCCGCGCCCCTTCGCGCTGCGCGTTTTCGCGGCGGCGACGAAGGACGGCTGGCGGGTGATGCCCGGCGGCTATTGCCGCGTCTACGACCGGCCGGGCGGCGAGGGGCGGCCCAATGTCGTCGCGCCCTGCGCCGATGTCTGTGCTCAGCGAGGGACAGATCGAAGCGGCGACGCTGCTGCCGCCCGCCGGAGACGCCCGCATCGTGCGCGTGCTCGGGAGTCTGCCCAGCCGCGCCGCCGACAATCTGTTCTGGATGGGGCGCTATATGGAGCGCGCCGAAGCGGTGCTGCGCATCGTGCGCTGCCTATGCAACCGCCTCACCGAGACGCAGGCGCCGCGCGCCGAGGCGGACGGCTTGCGCGAGCGCCAGCCGATCGAGCGGCTGCGGCGGCTGCTGATCGCCTGGGGCTGCGTTGAAGAAGAGACGCGGGAAGCGCCGGCAGCGGCGCTGGCGCTCGCGGCGGTCGCCGATGCGCGAGCCGACGGCTCGGCCCGCGCCAACGCCCTGCGCGCCAAGGGCGCCGCCTCGATCGTCCGCGAGCGTCTGTCGCAGGATGTTTGGCAACTGATCGGCGAGCTGGAGACGCGGCGGCAACGCGCCGCGACTTTAGGAAGCGGCGCGCAAGACATCGCCGCCGCGACCCTGGGAAGCGGCGCGCAACAAGTCGCAGCGGAGCCCGAGATCATCGAGTGCGCGGAGCACGCGCTGCATACGCTGGCGGCGCTTTCGGGCCTGATGGACGAAAATTTCAACCGCGTCGCGGGCTGGAGCTTTCTCGACCTCGGCAAGCGCATCGAGCGCGCGATCAACACCTGCCGTTTCGCCCGCCAGTTCGCCGACGCGGAGCCGACCATGGACACGCTCGACGCGCTGATCGAATTGATCGACTCGCAGATCACCTATCGAAGCCGCTATATTTCGGGAGCGGCGCTGGCGCCGGTGCTCGACATGGCCATCCTCGATCCGTTCAATCCGCGCTCGGTGAGTTTTCAGATCGTCCGCATGGAGGATCATCTCGCGGCTCTGCGGGCGCTTGTCGACGACGGCGTGATGGAGAAGCCGCGCCGTTTGGCGGTGCGGCTGCGCGCGGAACTGGAGACCGAGGAGGCGCGCCGCCTCTCGCCGGGCGCCATTCTCAAAATCGAGCAACGGCTGAGCGGCCTCGCGGACGCGATCGCCGAGCGTTATTTCCTGCCGGGCGGCGACAAGCCGCGCCCCGACAAACGGTCCCAACTCGCGTGATCTACGACATCCGCCACGTGACGACTTACAGCTACGCCGCGCCTGTTTCCGCGACGCGCTGCGCGCTGCGATTGAGCCCGCGCGGCGACGGCGGTCAACGCGTGTTGCGAAGCGCCATCGAGCTGACGCCCGAACCGACGCGGCGGCGCGAGCGGCTCGACTTTTTCGGCAATGGGCTCAGCGAGGCGCGGATCAACACGGCGCACACGACGCTACGGATCACGCTCGAAGCGCGCGTCGCGGTGCGGCGGCGAGCCCCGCCCGCCGCCGCGCTGACCCCGGCCTGGGAGACCGTTCGCGCGAGCGCCGCCGCGTCGAAATCGCTCGACTCCCAGTCGCCGGCGCATTTTCTGTTCGCGGGGCGGCTGACGCCCTTGCTGGAGCCGGTCGCCCCCTATGCGCGCGAAAGTTTTCTGGCGGGGCGGCCGATTCTCGACGCGGCGTTCGAGTTGATGCGGCGCGTCCACGCCGATTTCGCTTACGATCCGAAGGCCACCCAAATCGCGACGCCGCTGGCCGAGGTTTTCGCGCGTCGCGGCGGCGTCTGCCAGGACTTCTTCGCTCCTTATAGGCGAAGGGCGCGCGCGCCCAGCTCATCGCGGAGGCGTCGCAGAACACCGATCGGAAGCTCACACTGCTACAGGAACAGAGATAGGCGGGCTGCAAGAACTGTAGCGGGGGCGCGCCCTCCCTGGCGAGTTCCGACAGGTCGATTTTTTCGACGACATTCCCGTCGCCGGCCGTCAGCAGAATCTCCCGCCGCTTTTCGAGCGTCGTTCGCGGTAGGGACG
>PLZT01000490.1 GCA_003152255.1 Methylocystaceae bacterium
GGATTTCCTCGCCGTCGAGCCCGAGCGCGAACAGCAGCGACGTCACCGGAATCTTGCGGCGGCGGTCGATGCGCGCATAGACGATGTCCTTGGCGTCGAACTCGATGTCGAGCCAGGAGCCGCGATAGGGAATGATGCGAGCGGCGAACAGCAGCTTGCCGGAGGAATGGCTCTTGCCCTTGTCGTGGTCGAAGAAGACGCCCGGCGAGCGGTGCATCTGCGAGACGATCACGCGCTCGGTGCCGTTGACGACGAAGGTGCCGTTCGACGTCATGAAGGGCATGTCGCCCATGTAGACGTCCTGCTNNTCCTGCTCCTTGATGTCCTTGACGGACTTGGCCTGCGTGTCGGGATCGACGTCGAACACGATCAGCCGCAGCGTCACCTTCAGCGGCGCGGCGTAGGTCATGCCGCGCTGGCGGCATTCGTCGACGTCGAACTTCGGCTGCTCGAATTCGTAGCGCACGAACTCCAGCAGCGAGACCTGCGAGAAGTCGGAAATCGGAAACACCGATTTGAAAACCGACTGCAATCCCTCGTCGGGACGCCCGCCCTTGGGCTCGGCGACCAGAAGAAACTGGTCGTAGGAGGCCTTTTGCACCTCGATGAGATTGGGCATTACCGCGGCTTCGCGGATGTGTCCGAAAAATTTGCGAATCCGCTTGCGACCGGTGAACTTCCGCGCCGACGTCTGAGCCATGTCGCCTCTCGAACCTCTTCTCCCTAACGGTCGACCCTCGCTAGCCGCGAGACTTGAGGAACGCCTCGCGCGTCCCGCCGTCCGTCGCGCCGACGACGCCCGAGCCAAGCTCTTAAAGCCCCGTCACGCATGTATGTCGCGAATATCAAATTTCCTAAACCGCGCGCGGCCCCGGCGCGAACCGGGACCGCGAATAGAGCGACGGACCGCCGAAGCGGCCCCGCCGTCTTACTTGAGTTCGACCTTGGCGCCGACCTTTTCGAGAGCGGCCTTGATCTTCTCGGCCTCTTCCTTGCCAACGCCTTCCTTGACCGCCTTGGGAGCGCCCTCGACCAGATCCTTGGCTTCCTTGAGGCCAAGGCCGGTCACGGCGCGCACTTCCTTAATCACTTCGATCTTCTTGTCGCCGACGGCGGCGAGAATCACGTTGAACTCGGTCTTCTCCTCGACCGGAGCGGCGGCGGCGGCCGGAGCGGCGGCGACGGCCACCGCGGCGGCGGCGGAAACGCCCCACTTCTCTTCGAGCAATTTGGCGAGCTCGGCGGCCTCCAACACGGTGAGGGAGGAGAGTTCGTCGACGATCTTTTCCAGATTGGCCATTTTAGTTACGTCCTTCGAATTTGGTTCTTTGGTCTGGTGGGTGCAAGCCTTGATTTAGGCCGCGTCTCGTTTGGCGTAGGCCCCGAAAACGCGCGCGAGCTTGGCGGCTGGCGCGGTCGACAGCTGCGCGAGCTTGGTCGCGGGCGCCTGAATGAGGCCCACGAGCTTTGCGCGCAATTCGTCGAGCGAAGGCATGGTCGCGAGCGACTTCACGCCATCGGGATTAAGGGCCGTCGCGCCCATGGCGCCGCCGAGAATCACGAATTTCTCGTGGTCCTTGGCGAAAGCCGCGGCGACCTTGGGCGCCGCCACCGGATCGTCCGAATAGGCGATCAGGGTCGGTCCCTTGAGCAAGGGGCCGATGGAGGCGACGCTCGTGCCATCGAGAGCGATCTTGGCAAGGCGGTTCTTGGCGACCTGCACGCTGGCGCCCTGTTCGCGGGCCTGCTTGCGCAGGCGCTGCATTTGGGCGACGGTCAGGCCGGAGTATTGCGCGACGACGACGACCGAGGCCTTGCTAAAGACCTCATGCAACGTCGCGACGGCTGTTGCTTTCTCCGCTCTTTCCACGGTGCTCTCTCCTGAAGCGGGGCCACGGAGCCCCGCCGGTTTGCGACATGCCGTCCACCCTCTCCCATAACGGGCGAAAGGAACGGCGCCGTAGATCCTGTCCCCAAGGCGAAGAATTCGCCTAGGTTGAAGGGGCGTCAAACCAAATTCGAAGGACGCGCGCGGCTTTTAAAGCCTCGTCGATCCGGCAATTTCTGGCTTTCCCCGTCTGTGCAGGCCGCCTGCAAGCGAGAGCGGCGAACCGCTTTTGCTTGGCAAACCGATTAAGCCGCCTTGAGGAAACCCCAAGGCATGCGCCGGCAGTCTCGGACAGAATTCGACCGAACGTCCCGTAAGGTTCAACTCTTAAGGTTCGCCAGCCTGTCCACCGTTTTTCCCTCGAGCGTTTTGGCGCGAGAATCGAACGGAAGCTCAAAACTCAAAAAAGGGGCCGCCATAGCTGGCGGACCCCGGAGGGGCCTATCTAACGACCCCGCGGGCATTTGCCAAGGGAAAAATTAACAAAAAAGCGCATGGGGCGCCAATTTCGCGCGCGGGGCGCGTTCTCACCTATGCCGCGGCGTGAACTCCATGCGCACCCGCCCATTGGCCCCACGCATCGCCATCCCGCCGGCCCCGCGCCGCGCCGGCGTGTGGTAGGCGCCGGCCTTTCGCCCCTTTCGCTCCGCGCGCGGCTCGCCCTCGCTGGCCGGGCCGTAGGACTGCCCCGAGCCCACATGTCCCACGGCCGGCCCGAAGGACGCGAGGCATTCATTATAGGCCATGGGCTCCTTGATCTTCTCGCAATCGTCGATGTTTTTTGGCGCGGCTTGCGCGCTCGCGCCCGCGAGCAGCGCCCCCACGACAACGATCTCGCGCAAAAACTTCATCCGCGCAGCGTCGCTCCGGCTTTCTTCTCCGCCTCGGCGACGATTTTTTGCGCCAGCGCCTCGATCTCAGCGTCGGTCAGGGTTTTGTCCTTTGGTTGCAGCGTCACCGCGACACCGATGGATTTTTTGCCCTCCGGCACGCCGACGCCCTCATAGACATCGAAAATATCGGCGCTCACGATCAGCGCCTTGTCGGCGCCGAGCACCGCCTTCAGCAAATCGCCGGCCGGCGCCGCGCGATCGACCACAAAGGCGAAATCGCGCGACAGCGGCTGCAAGTCGGACAGCTCCAGCCGCAGCTTGGTCTTGGTGGGCTTGGCCTTTTGCGCGGGCAGAGCGTCGAGATAAATCTCGAACGCCGCCAGCGGCCCCTCCACGTCGAGTTCGTTAAGCAGGCGCGGATGCAATTCGCCGAAGCAGCCCACCACCGCCTTGGGGCCAAATTGCAACGTTCCCGAGCGCCCGGGATGGAGCCAGTCCGGCCCCTTCGCCACGATCTGCAAGCCGCCGACCGCGACGCCCAGCGCCTGCAACAAAGCGAAGGCGTCGGCCTTGGCGTCGAAGACGCCGGCCTTCTTCGCGGGCGCCGCCCAGCCGCGCCCGGCGGCTTGCGTCGTGGCGAGGCCGCGCCGCACGCCGGCGGCGGCGGTTCTCTGGCCCTTTTCATCGTCGCTGGCGAAAATCTGCCCGACCTCGAACAGAGCGCAATCGCCAAAGCCGCGCGCGGCGTTGCGGCCAATCGCGGCGATCAGCCCCGGCAACAGGCTCGGCCGCATATCCGAGAGTTCGGAGGCGATCGGGTTGGCGAGCGCCAGCGAAGGATCGCCGCCGCCAAAGCCGCGCGCCTGTTTGTTCGAGACAAACGACCAGGTGACGGCCTCGACCAGCCCCTGCGCCGCGAGCGCCCGCCGCGCCGCGCGCGCGCGCTTTTGGCTTGGCGTCAGCACCGGGCTCGCGACACCCTCGGCGCGCGTGAGCGGCGTCGAGACGATGTTGTCGACGCCGTGGATGCGCAGGATTTCCTCGACAATATCGGCCTTGCCCTCGATGTCGGGCCGCCATGTCGGCGCGGTTATTTTCGCGCGGCCCTCGGCGGAGGCCGCGACCGAAAAGCCGAGCCGCGTCAGTATCGCGGTCGCTTCGTCAGGCGCGATGTCGAGGCCGGTAAGGCGCTTCGTTTCGCTGAACGGAAAATCGACGACGCGCGTCGCGGTCGGCTCCGCGCCCGCGACAGTGATCGTCGACGCCTCGCCGCCGCAAAGCTCCTGCACCAGCGTTGTCGCGAGCTCCAGCCCCGGCAGCGCGAAGGCCGGATCGACCCCGCGCTCGAAGCGATAACGCGCGTCGGAAACAATGCCGAGATTGCGGCCTGTCCGCGCGATGTTGTGTGGATCCCACAGCGCCGATTCGATCAGCACGTCGGTTGTCGAGTCATCGCATCCGGAGGCCTCGCCCCCCATGACGCCGGCGAGCGATCCGACTCCCGAATCGTCGGCGATCACGACGATGTCCTCGTCCAGACGATATGTCTTGCCGTCGAGCGCCAGCAGTTCCTCGCCGGCGCGGGCGCGGCGCACGACAAGATCGCCCTTGACCTTGCCGGCGTCGAACACATGCAGCGGCCGCGCGCGGTCGAGCGTCAGAAAATTGGTGATGTCGACCAGCGCGTTGATTGGGCGCAGGCCCACCGAGCGCAGCCGCTCCTGCATCCACGCGGGGCTCGGTCCGTTCTTGACGCCGCGCACGAGTCGCAGCGCGAACAGCGGCGCGAGATGCGCGTCGCCGGGCGCGAAATCGAGCTTCACCCCGACTGGACACGGGAATCCGCCGGGAACGGGCGCCGGCGCCACCGTCGTCAACACGCCGAGTCCGGCGGCGGCGAGATCGCGCGCGGCGCCGGCGACGCCAGCGGCGTCGGGGCGGTTCGGCGTCAGATTAATATCGATGACGGGATCGCCCAGCCGCGCCCATTGCGCATAAACGGCGCCGACCGGCGCGTCCTCGGGCAGCTCCATGATGCCCTCGGAATCGCCGGGGAGTTCCAACTCGCTCGCCGAACAAAGCATGCCCAGCGATTCGACGCCGCGAATGACGCCCTTGCCGAGCGTGAATTTCTTTGCCGGGATATAGGTTCCCGGCGCCGCGAACACGGTCTTGAGGCCCTTGCGCGCATTGGGCGCGCCGCAGACGACCTGCAAGGGCGCGCCGGCGCCGGTGTCGACCGAGCACACCTGCAAGCGATCGGCGTTGGGATGCGGCGCCGCCTCTATCACTTGCGCGACGACAAAGTCTTCAAGCACCGCGGAGGGATCTTGCACATCCTCGACCTCGAGGCCGACGCGGGTCAGGGTGTCGACGATCTCGGTCAACGAGGCCGTGGTGTCGAGATGGGTCTTGAGCCAGGAGAGGGTGAGTTTCATTGGGGGCGATTCTTAAAGATTAGATAGACGGCAAGGGTTCGACGATCGTTCGCCGAAAGTTGGGCTATCATTTCAACGGAAGACGTAGCCGAACGAACCAATCGCGCGCACTCGCTTTTTTTGTATAGTCTTCCGCTCGGGAGATAGTCGGACCGAATCCGCTCGCTCTGCAGTTCGACCACTCGTTCGCCAACGGCTTTCACTTGCTCCAAATCCTTGAGTGGAGCAGATTTGAATGCCGTTTTGAGGGAGCCATGGTCGAGGGCTCGGTAGACGCGCTCATACTCATTTGTTTTTTTCGTCACGCCGTCAACGCCAAGCAATTCTTCGGCGCAAACCGATGCAAGCGCATGAAAAACCGCATAATAGGCGGTGCTGACCGCCCGTCGTTCCATGGCCGCGCTTTTAAGTTCAGCGCTTCGACGGCTCAGATCGTCCGCCAGCCACAGTAGTCGTTCCACCATGGTCATGACTAGTGCGCTCCGCCAGAAGCGTCTTCGTCCTCCCCATCGAAATCGTCAGCGCCAGGATATTCCTGACGCAGGAACACGAATCTGTCATCGCCGGCCTGCGCCAGCTTTTTTCGGATCAAGCCCACCGAGTCATATAGTTCGTCGGCATTCGCCACGGGTTCCGACAAGTGAACGGTGACACGAATAACCTCCTCGCCGTCGAAATCCTCTTCGAATTTCACGTCAGCGTTTGAATAACCATTCTTGGCCAGTCGCTCGCGCAACACTCCGGTAACGACCTGCTTTACGTCGGTCACGTCCATTTTGACACTCCTCTCACGCGCTCAATCCCCCCGCCAGCGTCGGGAAGTCCAGCGGCCTAAACCCATAGTGCCGCAGCCAGCGCAGGTCGCCCTCGAACAGATCGCGCAAATCCGGCATGCCGTATTTCAGCATGGCGAGGCGGTCGATGCCGACACCGAAGGCGAAGCCCTGGTATTTGTCGGGATCGAGGCCGCAGTTGCGCAGCACATTGGCGTGCACCATGCCGCAGCCGAGAATCTCCATGAAGTCGTCGCCCTCGCCGAAGCGGATTTCGCCGCCCTGGCGCTTGCATTGGACATCGACCTCCATCGACGGTTCGGTGAAGGGGAAGAACGACGGGCGAAAGCGCAAATTCACCGACTTCACCTCGAAGAACGCCTTCAAAAACTCCTCCAGCACCCATTTCAAATGGCCGATATGGGTGGACTCGTCGATGACGAGGCCCTCGACCTGATGGAACATCGGCGTATGCGTCTGGTCGCTGTCGCAGCGATAGGTGCGGCCGGGGCAAATCACCCGGATCGGCGGCTTTTGCGTCAGCATCGTGCGCACCTGCACGGGGCTGGTGTGCGTGCGCAGCAGCTTGCGCTTGCCGTCGGCGCCGGGCGAGAAGAAAAACGTGTCGTGCATCTCCCGCGCCGGATGGCCTTCCGGGAAATTCAGCTTGGTGAAGTTGTAGTCGTCGCTCTCGATGTCCGGCCCTTCGGCGACCGAAAAGCCCATGTCGGCGAAGATCGCCGCGAGTTCGTCCATCACCTGCGAGAGCGGATGCAATCGACCCCGCTCCAGCGCGCTTGGCGGGGCCGGCAGCGTCACGTCGAGCATTTCCGACTTCAGCCGCGCTTCCAGCGCCGCCTGCTCCAGCGCGGCGCGGCGGGCGGCGAGCCGCTCGGTCACCACGTCCTTCAGCGCGTTGATCCTCGCGCCTTGCGTCTTGCGCTCGTCGGGCGACATGCGCCCCAGCGTCGCCAACAGCGCGGAGACCGCCCCCTTCTTGCCGAGCGCGCCGACGCGCACGGCCTCCAGCGCGGCCTCGCTGTCGGCGGCGGCGATCTGGTTAAGCGTTTCGGATTCGAGTTTTTCTAGGTCGGTCATGGAGCTTCAGCCTGGCGCGCGAAATCTTTGGCCGGGTTCTGCCATGCGCGCGGGGCGATGTCGAGTTGCGGCGCCCGGAGCGCCTTCCGCTCGCCACGTTTCGGCGGTCTCGACGGGCTCCGATGGACTCATCGCGCGATCAAGAGATCGCTCGAAACCATAAGGCTACGCCTTGTTCTCCTCGAAAAACTCCGTCCACTTTTCCAGGAGCCTGCTCTCGCCGGTGTTGTCGGCGGGCACGCCGCGCCAATGCGCGAAAATCTGCGCCAGCGCGGTCGAGGCGACCCGCGCCCTCACGTCGTCGGCGCGGCTGGTCAGCACGATCGGCACGCGCGCCCCGAGCGCCAGGCCCGCGGTCTCCGCCCCCGCCAGAAACACCAATTGCTTGGCGAGGATGTTGCCGGCGTCGAGGTTCGGCGCCACCAGAATATCGGCGTCGCCGGCGACCGGCGAAACAATGCCCTTGGCGGCGGCGGCTTGCGGCGAAATGGCGTTGTCGAAGGCCAAGGGGCCATCGAGATCGGCGCCTGTAATCTGGCCGCGATCCGCCATTTTACACAGCGCCGCCGCGTCGATGGTTGAGGGAATCTTGGCTTCGACATTTTCGACGGCGGACAGCAGCGCCACCTTCGGCCGCGCGATGCCCAGCGCATGCGCCAGATCGATGGCGTTGCGCACGATATCACGCTTTTCGTCCAGCGTCGGCGCGATATTGATCGCGGCGTCGGTGACCAGCAGCGGCTTGTCATGGCCCTTCACGTCGAGCACGAAAACGTGGCTCATGCGCCGGTCGGTGCGCAGCCCGTGGTCCTTATTCACCACCGCCGCCATTAGTTCGTCGGTGTGCAGCGAGCCTTTCTTCAGCGCGTCGAGCTTGCAATGCCTCGCCAAGGCGACGGCCTTTTCGGCGGCGGCGTGGCTGTGCGGCGCGTCGACGATCTCGACGCCGGCCAGCGAGAGCCCCGCGTCCCGCGCCGCCGCCTCGATTTTCGCGCGCGGGCCGATGAGAATGGGGATAATCAGCCCCCTGGCGCGAGCCGCCAGCGCGGCTTCCACCGCTACGCCGTCGCATGGATGGACGATGCCCATCTTGACGGGCGGCAAAAGCGCCGCGCGCTCGATCAGCGCCTCGAAAAACCGCCCATTCGCGGCGGGCTCGGCATGGACGCGCAACGGCATAAGGCTCTCCAGGCGTTTGGCGCGCGAGATCATTACACGTTAGCGAACGTCCTAGTCCCGCTTTTGCGCCTTAATACAAACATCCGAGACTTTTTCCGAGTCCGGCTTGAGCCCGATCCAGGCGTCGACAAGTTCCGCGTCGAAGCCGCATTCGCGCCGCCCCGAGACGAGCATGAGCGGACGCCGGATCAGCAGCGGATCGTCGAGCATCAAGGCGAGAGCCTCTTGCTCCCCGATCCGGTCGATGGCGATTTCGCCGGATTTTACCCGCGGCGACGCGAGATTGAACCAGTCGCGCACAGGTCTGTCGCCAAAATAGGGGCGCAGGCTCGCGCTCGTCCAAGGCTCCGACAACAGGCTTTTGGCCTCGATCTCATGCCCGGAGGCGCGCAGCAGCGCCTTCTGCTTGGCGTTGCCGCCGCAGCCGGGTTTCTCGTAAAATACCACAAACGCCATGAATCGACTCGCCCCTCGCCTATTTGGCGACCTCGACGCGCGGCTCGGCGCCCAAGGGCGCGGCGGCGACCGCGGGAGGCGCGACCGGCCGCGACGCCGGCGCCGACGCGAGGCCGATCCAACCATGCACGCGTTCGGGATCGAAACCCGCCTCGCAATTTTCGCCGATCCGCATCAAGGGCCCGCGAATGAGACTGGGGTCCAAAATCATCGCGACCAGAGCGGCTTGCGGCGTGATGGTCTCGGGATCGATTTCGCCTGCGACGATGCGCGGCGCGCTCGGGTCGAACCAGTCGTTGATTTTCTTTTCCGCGAAGAATGGGCGCAGGCTCGATACGCTCCAGGGCTCGGCGAGCAGATCGCGTGCGTCGATCACATGACCGGCGGCGCGCAGCAAAGCCTTCTGACGCGCATGTTCGGCGCAAGCAGGATTTTCATAGAAGATCACTTGGGCCATTGTGTGCTCGCTTTGGTTCGTGACGACGACCAAGGTCGACATTCTTACAGCCTAGCTCACTTTGGTGCGGCGCGATACGCCCGGAAACTATTTTGTTCAAAAGAAGGCCGCGCCGCCTAATATCCGAGCTTCATTACAATTTTGCGACAAGCGCGGCGCCGGTGAAATCGGCGCCGAGCAATTTTTCGCGCCATGGTTTTTCGCGGACGCAACACCGGTTACGGCCGAGCTCCATATTTATGTAGCTGCGATCCCTGCGTTGTGAGCCAGCTTTCGGCGCGGTCGACATCGCCGCATAGTTTGTGCGCGAGCGCCCAGAAGCGCGGCGAATGATCGAGATGAACGAGATGCGCCACCTCATGCGCGGCGAGATAGTTCAGCACGAAGGGCGGCGCCATGACGAGCCGCCAGGAAAAATTCAGGGAGCCCGAGGCCGAGCACGAACCCCAGCGGCTGACCGGATCGCGCAAGCCGACGCCGCGCGCCGGCAGGCCGAGCAATCGCGCATGGCTCGCCACGGCGGCCTCGAGATCGCGCCGCGCCTCGCGCTTTAAAAAATCGCACACGCGGCGCTGCACGTGTTCGGCGGCGCCCGCGACATAGAGGGCGTGGGCCGGGCCGTCGCCGAGCCCGGATTGATCGAGCGGCGCGCTCCAGACGACGCCGCGCGCGCCCGGCAGATGCACGACCAGATGATCGACGCCGCGCAACGGCGCCACGGCGCCGTCCTCGAAAGGAATCACCGCCGGCAGCCGGCCGAGTCGCCCGGCGATCCAGGCGGAGTGGCGTTCGGCGAAGATCCGCGCCTCGCGCAGCGACGCGCCCCGCGGCATCGTGAGCACCGCGTCGCGCGCCGCGAAACGCACGCGCAAGGTAAAGCGCCGGGCGCTCGGCAGGCGTCTCAACGCGACGACGATTGACTCGCCGGCGTGATTCAAAATGAGCTGGGAGGAGCCGGCGTCGGGCGCGGTCTCTTTACGCAAGAGGCGAAGCATGGCGCCATGCTAACGCAAAACATGGCTCTATCGCGACATACTTATCACCCGCGCCGAAAAAAAATCGGCGCGGCGACGTTCGTCACATATAGCGCTGCAGCTCGCGCGCGGCGTCGGCGGGCTTGCGCGCGACGTTGAAGGCGTTCACGAAGTGGCCGTTCTTATCCATCAGATAGACGACCGTCGTGTGATCCACGCCGTAATTGGCGTCTTCGCCGGGCGCGCGCTTGGCGAAGATGCGAAACTCCTTGAGCATCGGATCGAGCGCGTCGTGGGCGCCGGTGAGGCCGATGATGCGCGGATCGAAACTCGACAGATAGTCCTTCATTATTTGCGGCGTGTCGCGCTCGGGATCGACGGTCACGAACAATCCGCCGACATTGGCGTCGGGTCCGAGCGCACGCATGATCTCCGACAGTTCGAACAGCGTCGTATGGCAAATGTCCGGACAATTGGTGTAGCCGAAGAACACGAGATAGGGGCGCCCCAACATATCCTTGTCGGTGAACGGCTTCTCGAATTGCGTCGTCAGTTGGAACGGGCCGCCGATCGCGGGCGGCTTCGCCTGCTGGTTGGTGAAGACGACGAAGGCCGCGAACAGCAACACGCAGGCCACGCCAACTCCGATCAAGGTCCTCGCGCCGATGGGGGACGCCTTCGCGCCGCCCTTCGCGCTTTGTTTTTGGGGCCGGACGACGGCGCCCTGTTTGACTGGACCCTGTTTGACGGCTCCCTTGACGCTTTGCTTCGCGGCGCGCCCGGTTGCGCCTTTCGCCTTGCTCGTGCCATTCGACATGCTGCGTTTCCCGATCGTTTTTTTGTGTTTTTACGTCGCGCGTTCGCGCGATCGTCTTGCGAAATAGGTCGTCATCACGTCGTCAATCCACCAACACAATATGTGCTTCGTTGCATAAATTCACCGCGCCGCCATCGTCGGCGTCCTCGAATTTCCAACGCGCCTCGAACAGGCACCCCTTCGGCTTGTCGAGCGGCAGGCTCACGGTCTCGCCGCCGGGAAGCGGCTTGTCGAGCTTGCCGACGATTATTTCCGCCAAGGAGGCGTCACCCGAGTAGGCTTTACCCGCCATCACGATCTCGAACCTTTGCAAAGCGACGCGCCTCTTGTTCTCCAAGGTGACGGCGGTCGGCGTCTCCGGCCGCGGCGCCCGCCGCTTCGGCGCGGCGTCGGCTCCGCGCGCTGGTAGGGCGAGGCCGAATAGAACAAATCCGGCTAGCGCCCGACGCGGACTCATGGTTCCCAATCCTTGCTGGTCGGGGAACTTAGCGCGCCCGCGACTTTTCGCCAAGGGCGCTCTCCACGAAGGGCGCATGGCGACGGCTTGCCTGCCCTGGCCCAAGGGAGTATTCGGGTCGGGATGCGCCCGCGTTCCCAAGCGGGAGCGCGAAAGCGCGGTCGCCACGCGGCGCGGGGGGCGGAAGCGCCGGAACGCCGCCGTCGATCCCGGCGACCGACGAATGTTAGCAAGACCAAGGGCTTTGTGTCGACGCGTCTTCTTGGGGCGCGGACCGGCGACCGCCTCGCCCGAAAACGCTCCAGCAAGAAGCGCAGGCTCGTAATGTCCAATCTGACCGAGATTTTTAACGCCGGCGCCGCCAACGCCTATCTGTTCGTTCCGACCGCCGTTCTGCTCGGCGCCCTGCACGGGCTGGAGCCCGGCCACTCCAAGACCATGATGGCGGCCTTTATCGTCGCCATTCGCGGAACCGTGGCGCAGGCCGTGATGCTCGGGGTCGCGGCGACGGTTTCGCATACGGCGGTCGTCTGGCTGGTCGCGCTCACGGGGCTCTATTTCGGATCGCGCTGGAACGCGGAGGCCAGCGAGCCCTATCTGCAAATCGCGTCGGGAGCGCTCATTCTCGGCGTCGCGCTGTGGATGATCTGGCGCAACTGGCGCGAACATCACGCGGCCGCGGGCCACGTCCATGCGCATGGCGATCACGGCCACGACCATGATCACCCCCACCCGCATCAAAGCCATCATCACCGCAACTTCGGCCATCACTATCACGAGCATCCCCATCCGCACGCGCATCGCNNGGGCTGATCCCCTGCCCCGCGTCGATCACCGTGCTGCTGCTGTGTCTCCAGGTCGGGAAGATCGGCCTTGGCGCGCTGCTGGTGCTGTGTTTCAGCCTCGGCCTCGCCATCACCATGGTCCTCGTCGGCGTCGCCGCCGCGCTGAGCCTGCGCCATGTCCAGGCGCGCTGGAAGGGTTTTGACGCCTTCGCGGCGCGCGTGCCTTATGTCTCGGGGGCGCTGGTCGCGTTGGTGGGGATTTATACGCTGTATCTCGGCGCCGCGTCGCTGGCGTGAGGCGTCACCCGGCGGGATGAAACCCCGTCTTGCTCACGCCTTCGCTGAGCGGCGCGTCGAGAAAAAAGTCGAGCAAGGCGTCGACGCTGGGATCGACGGCATAGGACTTGAAATCCTTGACGCCCTCCTCGCGCAGCACGGCCGCGTCGATGAAGAAATTGCCGCTGCAGCTCCGCGCCGCGCGCGAAAGAATCGCGTGGGCGGCGTCGGCGACGATCTCGGGCTTGCGCGCGTGGCGCAGCGCCGCCTCGCCGCCCAGCAGATTGCCGACCGCCGCCGTGGCGATGGCCGTCTCCGGCCAGAGCGAATTGACCGCGACGCCGGCTCCGGCCAGATCGCGCGAAAGACCCAGCGTCACCAGGCTCATCCCATATTTGGCGATGGTGTAGGCGAGATTGGGCGAGAACCATTTGGGGTTCATGTCGAGCGGCGGCGACAGCGTGAGAATATGCGGATTGGCGGCTTTCTTGAGATGCGGCAGCGCCAGCTTCGCGCACAGATAGGCGCCGCGGCCGTTGATCTGCTGCATCAGATCGTAGCGCTTCATATCGAGCGCCTCGATCCCGCGCAGGTCGATCGCGCTGGCGTTGTTGACGAGAATGTCGATCCCGCCAAATTGCCTGACCGTCGCCTCCACCCCGAGCGCGACCTGTTCCTCGAAGCGAATGTCGCAAGCGAGCGGCAAGGCGCGTCCCCCCGCCGCCTCGATCTCGCGCGCCGCCGTGAAAATGGTGCCGGGGAGCTTTGCTTGCGGCTCGACGCTTTTCGCGGCGATCGCGACATTGGCGCCGTCCCGCGCGGCTCTAAGGCCGATGGCGAGCCCAATGCCCCGGCTGGCGCCGGTGATGAACAGCGTTTTGCCGGCGAGAGATCCTGTCATGAAACGGTCCATTGTCGGCACCGGCGCCGCGCCGAGCGCAGCTTACATTTACCGCTTCCAACCGCCGCCGCAAGCGCGAACCCCGCCGCGGCGCCCGCGCGCCAGACGAATTCGATCGAGCGGCTCGGTGCACAATTTGACGAGACGCGCGCCGCTCTGATAGAGAAGTTCGCATGAGCTGCGGCGGGATGGCCGCAGCCTGACGGGCGACGCGTCCTTAACCGCCGCAGGGCCAATGACTCCTGTATTCGCATCGAGATGGCCTTCGCGGCGGACGCGTCGAGACGAACCGGGATTTTGCAGACTTTTCTTACGCCTTACGCGCTGGTGGTCGGCGCAGGGTTGCTGCTCGGGGGGACCGACCATATCTCCTGGAATATCGACTTCCTCGCCAACGCCCGCCAGCACGGGCGCGTCTGAATATTGGCGTGGCGCGGGGGAAGCCGTGGTCACGGCGGCTCGGCGCGTGTTGCAAAACGCGGCGGAGACCCGTGATTTTGCAAAAAGCGGCGGCCGCCCTCATAGCCGAGGCGGTTAATAAATGGATTTGCGAACACGCGGCGTCGCAATGCGCCCGTCGCCGTAAATCCGTTACGTTATCTTGCTAAAGGTTCATTTGATCGGACCCTCGCGTCCATTCAGATGGATTTAGACTGAGTCTATAGATGGGTGCGTAAGTATCCCGCGCAAAATTGCTCGGGACAACAATTATCGGAGGAAACCATGCATAAGCTTACTCTCGCGACGGTCGCGGCTCTACTCTCGCTCGGCGCTTCGGCGATGGCCGAAACTCAAAGCTGGAACATCACCGAGGAAAACACCGTCGGCATCAAGAACGCTCAGGGCAAGTGGACCGTGAACGTCGAGGCGGACAAAGTCTCCGGCAAGGCCGAGTTGGAAGGCACCAATGGCAGCGCGGTCACCTATAAGGTCGAAGGCACGATCAAGGACGGCGTTTACACCATCGCGCTGTCGGACCGTTCCGACGGCAAGAAGGGCTGCGTTTGGACTGGCCACACGCCGGCGGCTGGTGGACAGCAGAGCCACGGCCTGATCGGCGAAGCGCCTTGCGAAGGCTCCAAGCTCATCATCCGCGCCGGCTTCTGATCGGAAGCAAGGCCATAACGGCGCGCGACCCTTGGGGCGCGCGCCGTTTTTTTGCGCGCTCGCCGCTCGAACGCGCTCATGCTCCGGGCCGACGCGATCCACTCCGATTGTTTTTGCCCGATTTCTTATTGCTCGGCTGATTCCATCCGAACGGAAAGCGCGCCGGCCGGCGCCGGCGCGGCGCCGGCGCGATCAATTTTCGCTGGCTTCACGAGGGCTAGCCGTTTCGCGAGGGATCGCCCGATGGCCACCATTGGGCGCTCGATCGTTATCTGCAAGACGTAAGACGCAGCCACGGAAATGATCAAAGCGAAAAGAAATCTTAAAGACCAGGGCAAAGTCCAGGAAAATCCGTCAAGAACCGCGGAGACAAAGTGTATTGCGAGAACATGTATCAGATAGATCCCATAAGACAATTTTCCCAAAAAAACCAATGGCTTGAATGACAGCAAATACGCAAGGCGCTGCTTTGGAGATATATGAAGGCTTATAATCGTAAAAGTTGCGATGATGGACACCAAGACACTCAAAAGGTCTCCATATCGAAATATATAATACAACACAGCGCCGCAAAAAACGAAAAAGGCGCTATTGCCCGCGAACACGCGGGTCGACGCGGCTTTATAGCGCCAAACGACGATCGTCATTAAGCTTGCGAAAATTAGTTCAAAATACGCCCGCGAATAGCCGCGCTCCGTCAAGCCCTTGGGTGCGATATAAATAATAAATGCGATTGTCACGCCAACAATTAAATAATATATTGCCTTCCTTTTAATACTGAAAAATAGCAGTAGTTGCGGCCAAATAAGACAAAATTTTTCTCCAATTCCCACCGACCATGCCTGCCAAAATAATGTGTTTTTTCATTAAACATAAATTCTTCATTAACGGTGACAAGATAAGGAAATGCCTCATACAGATCAGCAAGCTTACTGCCGTCATGCGTTAATTTGTAAAGCACAAAGGATGCGATCATATATATAGCTATAGTTGTAAAATAAAGAGGAAATATGCGAAAGACCCGCTTCAGGAAATATGCCCTTAAGGAAATGTCTCCAAATTCATTGAATTCAATAAGCAATATATTTGTTATCAAGAATCCGCTAATTGCGAAAAAAATATCGACACCAATGCTTCCATTTAAAAACGGCGGCCCTCCCGCCATATGATTACACATGACGAGCAAAATGCTGATCGCCCGCAGCCCGTCGAGATGATTCTCATATTTCAAGGACGTTCCCACCCCATGCAGACAAATTACCCCCATCTCGCCAACCGCTAGAACAGCTATTCTGTTCAAGCGTTTAAATTAGCTCTGCTTGGGTTCCGGCTTCTTTCCCTGAAGGCGTGGAGGGCAAAAAATGGAAGCATCGCAAGGTCTTAACTCATTCACATCAATCCGCCTGTTCCTCGCTTAGTGTTGAAACTCGATCAATCGTCCAACCGCTTAGTCTCGTGTATCGACTAAGAGCCTGACCTAAAATTGG
>PLZT01000429.1 GCA_003152255.1 Methylocystaceae bacterium
CGCCCGCCCCGCCCAGCCCAGCTCCCGCCCCGGCTGGCGTCGCCGCGACGCCAGCCCCCGCCCCGCCGCCTCCGGCGCCCGCGCTCAGCACGGCGCCGTCGAGCGTGATCATCACGACAGCGAGGGAGATCGCCGATACGCGCCAGTTCGACATTGGCGGCGCGCTGGAGCGCTCGACGCCCGGCGTCTCGACCAACGACGTGCTGGGCAATCCCTTCACGCCGGAGATCAATTATCGCGGCTTCTCGGCCTCGCCGGTTCCGGGAACGCCCGAGGGACTCGCCGTCTATCAGAANNTCGATATGAAGAACGGCTTTTCCTATCAGGGCTTCGATCTCGACGGGCGCCTCGGCAGCCGCAACCGCCGCCAGAGCACGATGCAATATGGCGTTCTGCAGGGCGATTTCGCCAGCTATCTCGCGATCGAGGCGGCCGGCGACAGCGGCTATCGCAAATATTCGGGCTCGCAGGTGCGCCGCCTCTATGGCGACATCGGCTATCGCGGCGATTCGGTCGAGGTGCATTTCACGCTCGGCCTCGCGCAGAATCGCTTCGGCGTCAGTGGCCCGGCGCCGGTCGATCTCGTCAACAACGACACGAGCGCCATTTACACCACGCCGCAGACGACGAAAAACTCGCTGTCGCAATATGATTTGAACGCGACGTTCACGCCGGCGCCAAATTGGAAAATCCTGACCGACGTGCATTATCGCGCCTTCGATCAGGCGCATGTCGACGGCAATACGACCGATCTGAATTCCTGCGGCGCGGACACATTATGCAACGCCAATGGCGATCCCACCTATCTGCCCGACATTTTCCAGGGCGCGGCCAATCTCGGCGTCATCGACCGCACCTGGACGCGCTCGCGCACGCTGGGCGGCACGGTGCAGATCGAGAACACCGACAAGATCTACTCAATGCCCAACAAGTTCACTTTCGGCGTGAACTATGAACACGGCTGGACCAATTTCTCGGCCGACGAGGAAGTCGGCGTGCTGAACCCCGGCGATCTCTCGATCACCGGCCTCGGCATGCTGAACATCGACCCGACCGCCGATGTGCAGACCGTCCATCTCAACGCCGCCAACAGCTATCTCGGCGTCTACGGCCTCGATGCGCTGGACGTGACCGACAAGCTCACCGTAACCGCCGGCGGACGCTTCAATTATGCGGCGATCAGTCTCTACGATCTCGTGGGAACCTCGCTCAACGGCTCCTCCGTATTCACGCATTTCAACCCGACGATCGGCGCGAGTTACAAGCTCACGCCCGAAATCACCGGCTACGCCAATTATTCCGAGGCCAATCGCGCGCCGACCCCGCTGGAGCTTGGCTGCGCCAATCCGAACCAGCCCTGCCTCATCGACAATTTTCTCGTCTCCGATCCGCCGCTCAAGCAAGTGGTTTCGCATTCGATCGAGACGGGCCTGCGCGGCGAGGCGCGCTTGCCGCAACTACTGCCAGGGCGCTTCGACTGGAGCGCGGGCGTCTATCGCACGACGAATTTCAACGACATTCTGAGCGTGCCGAGCGTCGTCACTGGCCTCGGCTATTTCACCAACGCCGGCACGACGCAGCGCCAGGGCGTGGAGACGTCGATACGCTACAAGGACGAAAAGCTCACGACCTTTATCAACTACACGCTGACCGACGCGACCTTCCGCTCGCAAATTCTGCTGGGATCGCCGAATAATCCGCTGGCCATAGCGACGGGCGGATCGTCGATTCTGGTCGAGCCGGGCTCGCATCTGAGCGCCATCGCCAAACATCGCCTGAAGGCCGGCTTCGATTATTCCATCACGCCCGAGTGGAAGATCGGCGCCGATCTCGTCTACACGGCCGGCGCCTGGGTTCGCGGCGACGAGATCAACGCCTTCGGAACGCTCTCGCCATATGCGACCGTCAATCTGCGCACCTCCTATCAGGTGACCAAGAATTTCCAGATTTATGGCCTAATCGACAACGTGGGCGACACGCGCACGCGCAACTTCGCCATTTTCTATGACACGACGGCGATCCCCTTCCTCGACATGACCAATCCGCGCCAAACCTCGCTCGGGCCGCCGACAGGTTTTTATGGCGGGGCCAAGGTGACGTTTTAGGGGGTTCCAGAGCGGCCTTTATGCGATTGCCGCGACTGCCATGGCGCCGAGCGCGCCGAGGATCACCACCAACCAGGGCGGCGTTCGCCAGAACACCAGAAGCAAGAAGGCGAGAACCCCAAGCCCGAAATCCGCCGGGCTGAAAATCGCGCTCGTCCAGACCGGCGTGTAAAGCGCCCCGAGCAGAATGCCGACGACAGTCGCATTGACGCCTTTGAGCGCGGATTGCACCCCTGCGCGATGACGTAGGGCATCCCAAAACGGCAGCGCGCCGATAAGGAGGAGGAAGGACGGCAGGTAGATCGCCGCGAGGCAGATGAGGCCGCCAGTCCAACCATTCGGCGCGGCCTGCATCGCCGTCCCCAGATAGGCGGCGAAAGCGAAGAGCGGGCCGGGAACGGCTTGCGCCGCGCCGTAGCCGGCAAGAAATTCATCGTTGCCAATCCAGCCGCGCGGCACGACGGCCTGTTGCAACAACGGCAGCACGACATGCCCGCCGCCGAAGACGAGCGAGCCGGAGCGATAAAAGCTACTGATAACTTCGATGGTGTGATCGGAGGTTGCCGTTGCGAGCAACGGCAGCCCGAGCAGTAATGCTGCAAACAGGGTGAGCGAAGCAATCGCCGTCGCGCGACCGACAGGAATCGCGAGCGGCGCGGCTTCCGCGTTATTCATGCTGGGGAGAAAACGCCAGCCGATGACGCCGCCCGCCAGAATGGCTCCAATCTGGCCGCTTGCCGAAGGAATGGCCAAGGTGAGCAATGTTGCCGCGACCGCGAGCGTCGCACGCTCCCGATCCGGGCAGAGACTCCGCGCCATGCCCGAAACCGCCTGCGCGACGACGGCGACGGCGACGATCTTGAGGCCGTGCAGCCACGCGACATGCGATATGTCGCCGAGGCTGTCGACGCCATAGGCGAAGGCGACGAGCGCGAGCGCCGAAGGCATGGTGAAGCCGAGCCACGCCGCGAATCCGCCGGGCAGACCTGCGCGCAACATGCCGAGAACAATGCCGACCTGACTGCTCGCCGGCCCCGGCAGGAATTGGCAGAGCGCGATGATGTCGGTGTAGGCCGCTTCGTCGAGCCACTTGCGGCGCTCGACGAATTCGGCGCGAAAATAGCCGAGATGCGCGATTGGGCCGCCAAAGCTCGTCACCCCGAGTCGAAGGAACACCCAAAGCACTTCGAAAAAGGAGCGACGCTCCTTATAGCGCGTCGCGTCGATACCCGCGCTCATGTCACCTCACTCTTTCGGCGGCGGCGGCGGGGTGAACCGCGCAATATCGGCGATGCCGAGCGCCTGTTCGATGTGCGCGATTTGCGCCACGGCGTCTTCAAAACCGTCCTTGCCGAATTGCTGATGTTCGATTTCTTCGAACTTCTCGCCCATTTCGTCGAGTTGATGGGCCGAGAGTGCGTCTTTCCATGCCGGAAAGACAACGGTGTCCTCACGCGCGGTGTGGTGTTCGTACATCAACTCTACGCCATCCAAGGCACGCGCGAGGGGCTCCGCGTCAGCACTTAAAATCGCTCCCCTGGCGGTCAGGGCGAGCACATAATCGGTGATCTCGCGACCACGTTGATGTTGCGCAATCAGGATATCGACATAGGCCGCGGCTGGGCCGCCGGCTCTCTTGATCGTCGGAAAAATATGCGCCTCTTCGAGTTTCTTTTCGTGATAATCCTCGCCGAAGCTACGGAACAGTAACGCGGTGCGGCGGAGCGCGTCAGGATCGACGCCGGCCGGCTTCGCTCGCAGCTTCACGGCAGCTTCGCGATAGACGAGGATGGCGCGGCGAAGGACGCCATGCTCGCGCATCAGGTCTTCGACCGCGCCGACTTCCTTTTCGCCGTCGTTATGTTTTTCGGCGGCCTGAACAATTTGATTGTTGGCTTCCGCCAGCACAAGCCCCGCGCCAGCGGCCATGACCAGACGGCGGCGCGCATTGTCAAATTCGATCATTTGCGTCTCCTTTTATGATAAGGGCTTTCAGGCGGCTGGATCGTCCTCGAACAACTCGCCGAACAATTCCCGCACCTTGAGTTTGGCCGCGGCAAGCGCCCTGGCTCCCGCGGGCGTCGCGCGATAGACGCGGCGCGCGGCGCTGCCGCTCCTCTCTTCAGTCGAGGTGAGATATCCCCTGCCTTCGAGGCCATGCAGGATCGGATAGAGCGTGCCGGCGCTGATCTTGTAACCATGCAGCTCCAATTCCTCGATCATGGCGAGGCCGTAGATCGGCTCCTTCGCGGCATGGTGGAGAACATGGAGCCGGATCAGGCCAGCGTAGAGATACTTGTCGTGCATTGGCCGAGAGCATAGTCGGACACCGATAGCGGAATACGATAACGATAAGACGACAAGTCCCCGGCGTCAATCGCTGTCCGAAGGGCGCGCGGGAAGGCGTGCAAGACTTGAGAATTTCGGTCCAAAATCAAGGCGTTGAAAAATAGTGGAATTTTCCGTGCGAAAGTCCGGTGAGGAACCAGTCCCTGATTTCGCGGCTTGGACAGGACCGACGCGCGACCGATAGGGGTTAAGGACGGTAATTCGAAGTCGCCCGCCGCCTTCCCCAGAACCCTCATCCGACCCCGCTTCGCGGGGCTGCGTTCTCCCGCGGGCGGGAGAAGGGACGCCCATCCCCGCCGAAAACTGTTTCCACCCGCGCCGGAAGGTCGGATAAACACGGCTCCCGAATCCGCTTAACCTAAGCGCGCCATGCTCGTCCGCCTTTCCATCCGCGACATCGCGCAAATCGCCAGTATCCTCAACGACCATTACCTCTGGTTTAACCTCCGCTAGATGCTGCGGAAGGGCCCTGATCGCATTTGAAGAACAAAAATTCAGGGCGGGCCGCGACGAGGGCGATGAGGCGCACAGTTGAAAAATGACACGCCGTATCCCTCCCCGCATCAGAGATCGCCAGCTCTCGCTAAAATCCGCAATTTGAAAATGGCTGAGTCCTCGCACCGCTATGTGCGTGGGTCCACTGTCAAGTTTTACGAATGGCTCGAGCATCCGCGCGCCGGAGCCTTGCCCGATGGACCCGCCGGTATGGATTTGTGGCGACTGTCATATGGGAAACCTGGGCACGGTGGCCAATGCGGCGGGTCAGATCGAAATTCAAATTCGCGACCTTGACCAAACGGTAATCGGCAATCCCGCGCACGACCTCGTGCGACTTGGACTCTCTCTCGCTTCCGCCGCCCGCGGATCGGATCTGCCCGGCGTCACCACCGCGAAAGTGCTTGAGCGAATGATGGAGGGATACGCAAAAGCCTTTCAGCCGGACTTTCACGAGGAGATCGACGTCGAACAACCGAAATCAATTCGCTCCGCGATTGGCCAGTCCGTAACAGCGAGCTGGAAAACCCTCGCCAATGAACGGATCGAAGACGCCAAGCCCACCATCCCGCTGGGTAAGCGTTTCTGGCCGGTCTCCGCTCTGGAAAACCAAGAAATATCCAGTCTGTTCAATCAGGAGGAGATGCGCCGAATCGCGACGATGCTCCGATCTCGCGCCGACGACTCGTCGGTTGAAGTGGTGGATGCGGCGTATTGGGTTAAAGGGTGCAGCTCGCTTGGCCGCCTTCGCTACGCCGTGCTTTTGCGGCTCGACGCCAAGAACAAGGAAAAGCGAGCCTATTGTTTGATGGATATCAAAGAGGCGATCGACGCCGCCGCGCCTAGGGCCGCCGGCGTTCAGATGCCTTCCGAACAAGCCCAGCGCGTGGTCGAGGGCGCGCGCCACCTTTCGCCGCACATAGGAAAGCGCATGCTGGCGACAACGATGATGGGGAAATCGATCTTCGTTCGGGAGTTGCTGCCACAGGATTTAAACCTGAAGATCAAGCAGCTTTCACGTGACGAGGCCATGCGGATCGCGGAATATTTGTCAGCCGTCGTCGGCAAGGCGCACAGCCGTCAGATGGACGCCGAAACGCGCAAGGGCTGGCAGGCGCAACTCAGCCGCAATCGCTCCGAAACGCTCGCATGGCTATGGACGAGCATCGTGGAACTGCTGGCCATTCACGAGTCCGCCTATCTGGAGCATTGCCGCAAATACGCCCTTGACGAGGAGAACGAGCTGCAACGCTCTGCGGCTTAGGCGGTCCGGCGGTCCAAAGAAGACGACCCGCGGCGAAAGGGGTTTCCACCCGCGCCGGAAAGTCGGATAAACACGGCTCCCGATTCCGCTTGAGCCCCGGCGCGCCATGCTCGTCCGCCTTTCCATCCGCGACATCGTGCTGATCGACGCGCTCGATCTCGATTTTTCGGGCGGGCTGACGACGCTCACCGGCGAGACCGGCGCTGGAAAGTCGATCCTGCTCGACGCATTCGTGCTGGCGCTGGGCGGGCGCGGCGACGCCGCGCTGGTGCGCGCGGGACAGGCGCAGGGCGAGGTGCGCGCGTCATTCGAGACGCGCGCCGATCATCCCGCCAACCTCAAGGCGCGCGAACTCGGGATTGCCGCGGACGGCGAATTGATCCTGCGCCGCGCGCAGACGGCGGACGGGCGCACCCGCGCCTATGTCAACGACACGCCGGTCAGCGCCCAGGCGCTACGCGCCATAGGCCAGGAACTGGTCGAGATCCACTGCCAGCACGACGAGCGCGCGATGGTCGACCCCGCCGCGCATCGGCAATTGGTCGATGCGCATGGCGGGCTGACGCGCCAGGTGGAGGCTCTGCGCGCGCTGCATGGCGCGATGCAGGCGGCGCGGCGGGCGCTCAAGGACGAGGAGGAGCGCCTCGCCAAGGCCAGGGCCGACGCCGACTATTTGCGCCACGCCCACGCCGAGTTGACGGAACTCGCGCCGGAACCGGGCGAGGAAGAGCGCCTCGCCGAGCGGCGGCTGGCGATGCAGCGGGCGGAAAAGGTCGCGGTCGATTTACGCGACGCGCTCGGCGCTTTCGAGGGCGACCATTCCATCGTCTGGTCGCTGGCGCAGGCGGCGCGCCGGCTGGAGCGCCGCGCGACGCAGGCCGCCGAACTTCTCGACCCGCCGCTGCGGGCGCTTTCCAGCGCGCTCGACGCGCTCGGGCTCGCCCAGCAATCGCTCGAGGCGGCGCTGGACGCCGCCAATTTCGATCCGAGAGAACTGGAGAACATCGAGGAGCGGCTGTTCGCGTTGCGCGGCCTCGCGCGAAAGCACCGCATCAGCGTGGACGCCCTGCCCGACCTCGCGCGCCGTATCGCCGAGGGCATAGCGCTGATCGAGGCCGGCGAGGCGCGCGTCGCGGCCCTCACGCGAGAGGCGGAAGACGCTGTTCGCGCCTATAATGTGGCGGCGCTGGAGCTTTCGCACGCGAGGCGCATGGCCGCCAAGAAGCTCGATGCGCTGGTCGACGCGGAGCTAAAGCCCCTAAAACTGGAGGGCGCGCATTTCCACACCACCATCGGCAGCGATCCGGAATCGGGCGGCCCGGAGGGGATCGATCGGGTGGAGTTCTGGGTCCAGACCAACCCGGGATCGCGCCCGGGACCGCTGACCAAGGTCGCCTCGGGCGGCGAACTCGCGCGGTTTCTGCTGGCGCTGAAGGTCGTGCTGGCGGATCGCGGTTCGGCGCCGACGCTGGTGTTCGACGAGATCGACACGGGCGTCGGCGGCGCGGTGGCCGATGCGATCGGACAACGCCTCGCCCGCCTCGCCGCGCGGGTGCAAGTGCTCGCGGTGACCCATGCGCCGCAGGTGGCGGCGCGGGCGACCGCGCATCTGCGCATCGCCAAGGCCGCGATAAGCGAGAAGGAGCCCGCGATAAGCGAGAAGGCGTCCGCGAAAAACGAGAACGCCAGGGAGAAGCGCGTCGCCACCAGCGTCACGCCGCTGGCGCACGGGGAGCGCCAGGAGGAAATCGCGCGGATGCTCGCCGGCGCTACCATCACCGACGAGGCCCGCGCGGCGGCGGCGAGGCTGCTGAAGGGCGCGGGCTGAGTCTGGGCGTTTCGGCCTATTGGGTGTAGACCGGCTTACGCCAGAAGCGCCAGAGGAACAAGATATGGCCGTGTCCAGAGCAAAAGCCATCGTCTCGCGGCGAGCCGAAGCGTCTCCCGCCGGCCTTGCGTGGCCATCGCGGGACTTCGTCGCCGGGGCCGCGACCGTCGGCGCGGTCGTGGCCGGCGCCGCTCTGCTGGAGGCCGCCCTGATCCCCGGCGTCGCGATTGGCGCCGCCGCCGTGCTCACGCCGGGAGGCCTGCCCTGGCTGCGGCGGAGGCTCGCGCCGCTGCTTAAACCCGCCAAGCGCCGCCCCGCGACCGTCGTCAAACCCGCGACGCCCGCGCCGTTCAGCTTCCCGATCAAACAGGCCCTGGCCAAGACAATCACCTATCGGATCATCGTGACGGCCCTGGACTTTAGCTGGAACTATGTGGTGATCGGCGAAGTCGCGGCGGCGGCGGGCCTNNGCGAAAGCGCCATTGGTTGGTCTCGGCGGATATTCGGTCAATCGCGCCTTGGCCAAGACGATCACCTTCCGCACCTTCGCCACGACGACGGACTTCGCCACCAATTACGCCGTCGTCCGCGACCTGCCGCAGGCGGTCATGTTGACGGCTTTCGGCTTCGTGGTCGGCCCCTTTGTTTATCTCGGCCACGAAATGGCCTGGGACCGTTTTGGCGCGGCGGGAAAGCGCGCGGCGGCCACCACGCCGAAGGGCGTGGAGTAATGGCCTGAACGCTCGCCTATTGCGCTCCTGCGGGCTCCCCGCGCTATAACCGTCGCCAATGGCCGCGCAACCCACCCCCTCCCCGCTCAAAGGACGGCGCGTCGCGCTGGTCCATCCTGCCTGGCATAGCTGCGGCACTTACCGCGTCGTGCTCGGCCAGATCGCCGCCTATCGCGCGCTGGGGGCGGAGGTTTTTCCGGTCGCCGTCAGCAGCGATCCGGGTTTCAGACCGGAGAGGCGCTGGATATGGCGGGAATTCACCGCCGCGACGCCGGAACTCGATGACGGCCCCCGTTTCTTCGGCGGCGCGCCGTTTCGCGCCGTGCTGTCGCCGCGATTCCTCAAAAACGTGCTGTGGCCCTATCTGCATGGCGATCAGGCGGTGATCCGCTCCGGCCTCGCCGAGCGCGCGCTGCTATCCAAGGGGTTGGAGGATATCGCCTTCGATCTCGTCCACTGCAATCACTTCTTCCTGATGCCGGTGGCGAAGCGGCTTTCGCGGGGCGCCGCGAGAATCCTGCTCGACAGTCACGATCTCCAAGCCCGCCAGTTCGCGCTGATGAACGAGCATATGCCCTGGCTGAGGCCGCGCGTGAGTTATGAGGCGATGCTGGCTCAGGAACTCGCGTTTATGCGCGAGGCCGATCTCTTGATCCACCTCAACGCGCGCGAGGAGGCCGAGTTTCGCGCGCGCCTGCCCGAAAAGACCCATGCGCTGCTCTATCCCGCCGTGCCGCCGGCGCCGACCGGACCGGGCGGCGAGGACATTGTGATCGTGTCGAGCAATAATTCCGCCAATGTCGACAGCGTGATCTGGTTCTTGCGCGAGATCGCGCCGAGGGCCGAAGGCGTCAGGGTCAAGATCGCCGGCAATGTCGACGCCGGCGTGCGTTCGCGCGATGGCGCGCTGTTCGAGCGCTACAAGGATTGGTTTTTAGGCCGTGTCGAAAACCCCGGCGCGATCTACGCCGGCGCGCGGCTGGTCTTGCTTCCGACGATCGACGGCCACGGCCTGTCGATCAAGACCGTGGAGGCGATGGCCAGCGGCCTGCCGCTGATCGCGACGCGCCTCGCGCTGCGCGGGATGGGGGACGGCGCGCTGACGCTGGAGGGCGTCGTCGTCGCCGACGCGCCGGAGGATTTTGCACGCACGCTGAAGGAGGCCGCGCGGGCGCCGGCCTGGAGCGAGGCGCGACGCCAGGCCAGCAGAGCCTATTACGACGCGCATTTCTCGGCGGCGGCTTACGAACGGAATTTGGAAAGGCTGGTCGCGCCGCTGCTGGCGTGAGGAGTTCTCCTTTTTTCGCGGGCGGGAGAGCGGACGCGCGGCGGGGTCGCAAAGAGGTTTGAGTAGAAGTACTCGATTGATTGTTCCACGCTGTCCGAGTCTCAATGCTCGCGTGTCCCGTGGCGCATGTCCGGAGCAACGCCTTGGCGGCGTCGATGTCTATCTCGCGACCTCGCCGGCGCCGCCCGCGGTCAATGCGCCACTGGGCGCGCCGAGCCGCTATCTTTTTCGCGGCCGCATCATTGGTGATCGCCATGATCAGTATGGAAGAATGCGCCACCTTTGCCAGGCTCGCGCCAGACGAGATGCTGATGGGCGCGGCTTTATCCGCCCATAATCGCGGGCTCCTCGCCAGCTATAAGTTCAACTTGGAAAGGGGGGCGGAGACGGTGCGCGACATGATCGTCGCCGACCTCCGCTGCTTCCTCGATCTCGGGTCGCGTCGACAAGCGGCGGACGCGCTGCTGGTGTTGCGAAGCTTCCTTTCCGACCACCCGGACGCCCGACATGTTCCGCGCCAACAGCGGTCACGCGGCGCGTAGCGCGAACATCGCTCCAAAAGCCGGCTGAACTTGCGCCGACTCGATCGCCGCCGCGAAACTCTTAAAAAAATACGACGGAATGACCGACGGCGAAGCGAGCGCCCCCCGTCGGCCGCGTCACTGGAATCAGGTATTGTCGTTATCGTGATGATGATGATGGTGATGGTGGTGGTGGTGGTGGTGGTGGTGGTGATGACGGTGGTGGTGGCGCCCCGTCTCGGGCATTTCTTTTTCCGGCGTTGTCTTTTCCGGCGCGGCTGGCGCGGCGCCAGTTTGCGCCGTGGCGGCGATAGGGGCGAAAGCGACAGCGGCGGTCACAAACATAGCCATGAGAATTTTATTCACCATTTTTACCTCCTTCGAGATTCGTCCAACCCGCGATCAGCGCGACAAACGCAAGATCGCGAAGCGCGCCTATACTTATTGCGCGTGGCGAATTATACGCCAGACTCGGAAAGTAACTAGGGCCTGTCATCAATTAGGG
>PLZT01000391.1 GCA_003152255.1 Methylocystaceae bacterium
GTTCATCGACAATGATGAGTTTCGGTTTGCGCGCCAAGGCGGCGTCGATATCGAATTCCTCGATGATTCTGCCTCGATATTCGATCGCGCGGCGCGGCAAAATCTCGAGACCTTCGGTCAAGATTTCGGTTTCTTGTCGTCCATGCGTCTCGACGAGACCGACGAGGACATCGACGCCGTCCAACTTCAAGGCGCGCGCCCTCGCTAACATGGCGTAAGTTTTGCCCACGCCGGGCGCGGCGCCTAGAAACACGCGCAATTTCGCTCCCGATTCCTGATCCGTCAGCGCAAGCAGCGCGTCTGGATCAGGCCGGCGATCGAAGTTTTTTTCCAATTGCGCCATATCTTGGATTCCCGGGCGTCATCGCCAAGTCGGTCTGCCGGGTTCAGAAATGGTCCCCGTCGCTTCGCGGGCTGAACCCGAGGTCTTCGATTCGATCAGAACGTTCGACCGTTCTCCATGAGCACATTCTCGAGCAAGGGGCCGAGCGTGATCACTGGAAAGAACTGTAGCAACGTCACGATCAGCACGACGGCGAGAAGCAGGGTGACGAAAAGCGGCCCATGCGTTGGAAACGTGCCGGCCGACGGTCCGATCTTTTTCTTCTGGGCCAGTGAACCGGCGATGGCCATGATTGGGATGACGCTTCCGATGCGCCCTAAAAGCAAGACGATGCCGGTCGTGGTGTTGAACCAAGGCGTGTTCACGGCGAGCCCGCCGAACGCCGAACCGTTGTCGGCGGCCGTCGAAGCGTAGGCATAAAGGATCTCGCTCAACCCATGCGGCCCCGCATTGCCGAGGCTGTCGAGAGCGACCCTTAAACTGACCGAGATCGCAGTAAAGCCCAGGACGAGTCCGGGAAGAAGGAGCAGTGAAAGCATCGCGAATTTTATTTCTCGCGCCTCGATCTTCTTGCCGAGATATTCGGGCGTGCGGCCCACCATGAGTCCGGCCAGGAAAACCGCGAGGATGGCGAGGAGAAGAATGCCGTAAAGGCCAGTTCCAACTCCACCAGGAGCGATACACCCCATCAGAAGATTGAACAGCGGAACAAGACCGCCGAGGGGCGTTAGCGAGTCGAATGTCGCATTGGCGGCTCCAGTGCCGGTTCCGGTCGTCGCCACCGCGAACAGCGCGGCGCTCGCTTGGCTGAACCGCAACTCCTTGCCTTCGAGATTGCCGGCGGATGGGTCGACGCCAATCGCCGTCAGCAACGGATTGCCGCCGGCCTCCGCTCGATAGAGCATTGCGAGACTAACCAGAAAGATGAACGCCATCGCCGCGAGCAAGCCGCGTGCCTGGCGAGGATCGCCCACCATTCGGCCGAACGCGAAAACAAACGCCACCGGACTTACGAGCTGGCTCCAACAGTCGATAAGGTTCGACCAAGCGTTAGGGTTTTCGAAGGGATGGGCCGAGTTGGCGTTGAAAAATCCACCGCCATTGGTTCCAAGCAGCTTGATCGCCTCCTGGCTCGCCACGGGACCAATGGCGATGCTCTGTCTTGCGCCTTCGAGCGTCGTCGCCTCGAAGGATCCTTGCAGCGTCTGGGGGATACCGAGCGCGACAAAAGCCAGAGCGACGAGGATCGAAATCGGCAACAACACATAAAGCGTCGCGCGGGTCATATCGACCCAGAAATTGCCGATCGTCTCGGACTCGCTGCGCGCCAAGCCTCGCGTCAGTCCGACCGCCAAAGCGGCGGCGACCGCGGTGTCGAGAAAGTTGTGGGTGGTGAGACCGGCCATTTGCGTGAAATGGCTCATGGTCGTCTCGCCGGCATAGGCCTGCCAATTGGCGTTGGTGATGAAACTGATCGCCGTGTTGAATGCGAGATCGGGCGGCACGGCGTCTCCAGCTTGGGGATTGAACGGGAGAACGCCTTGAAGCCTTTGAGTTAGATAGAGGGCCACGAAACATCCGGCCGTGAAGACAATCATGGAAACTGTATAATCGAGCCAGTTTTGCTCCTTTTGGGGGTCGACGCCCGATAGCCGGTAGAATCCTCGTTCGAATGGCCCGAGGATCGCCGAGAGAAAGGTTCTTCGGCCGTCGAAAACATCCGCCATGAAGGCTCCGAGCGGCCAAGCCGCGCCCAGAACCAGCGTCAGAACCAGAAATATTTCGATCCAGCCCGCGAAAGTCATGGTTCGGCAAGCTCCTAGATCACCCATTCGATCGCGATCGGGTGGATTGGCGATTTCGGATCGGCTTCGGTTGCTCACCTTTGCGCGGATAAGGCCGTCGTTCTCCTCTGCCCGATGCGTGTATGTCGCCTAAAAACGCTCGAACAGACTCATTATAACAAGTCCTCGCCCTATCACATCGTCTCGATGCAGGGTGCGCTCAATCGTGGCGTCCCTTGGAGATGATCTCCGGGCGTAATGCGTCCAGCGCTAGGTTGAGCTGGAGGACATTGACGCGCGGCTCGCCGATCAATCCAACGAAACGCTGTTCGGTGTGTTCTTCCACCAAGGCGCGCACACGACTCTCGTTCAGGCCGCCCGCCTTGGCGACCGCCGGAACCTGCGCCAGCGCGAATTGCGGCGAAATATGCGGATCGAGGCCGGAGCCGGAGGTCGTGGCGGCGTCCGCCGCCACCAAGTCAATCCGTCCAGCGGCGAA
>PLZT01000489.1 GCA_003152255.1 Methylocystaceae bacterium
TCGCTGATCGAGCGGCGCGGCCTGGAAAATATCCGTCCGCACCGCCTTCCATTCCGTCCAGTCAAAGCAGCCGAGTTTACATGCCTCGGCCCGTTGGCGAATTCGTCGAATAGCGGCGAGGGCTTGCTCGCGGCTATGCATGGGTCGGACCGGCGCCAGGCGTGCGACCGCCTTGACGTGGGGGGTGATCGTCACTTCCTCGCCTCGCTCCACTAAATCGAGCAACTGGCCGGCCTTGTTCCTTGCCTCAAAGGCTGCGACTACGCGCATCAATCGCGCCAGATGAGCTGGACTGAGCTAGCTTGCCAAACGCCCGCGACAATATCCATATCTTGATGCAAGGACCGGGGAAAGCTACCCGGGTTTGCATCCGCGAGTAACTTGTTGAGGCGGCGGCTCGCGTTGGAGGCGCGGGAGATCCGCGTTGACCATTTCGCGGATGAGTTGATCTAGCACGATTTGCGGTTCCCAGCCCAATTTAGCCTTGGCGCCGTCGTCGAGCAAAATTTCGACTTCGGCCGGACGATAGAAGGCCGGATCGATCACCACATATTTTTCCATGTCAAGCCCGGCGCGGTCGAGGCCGATCCGGCGCATCTCGCGCACGATGGTCGCCACGCCTACGGTCTCGACAGCAGGCTCGCTTCGCCGCCAGTCGCCACAACAAAATTGACAGCCTCTCTGTCAAAACTCGTGAAAACGTCGCCTCCCGCGCGTCGACCTTCGAAAGCGATCACGCCATCCGCGAAATCGCCGCCCCGTTCAAGAATGGCGAGGCCAGCCTCGACAGCTGGCCGATCAACCAAGACGCTTGCGCTGTCGATCAATTTTCGCATGGCTTCCGCGACCTCATTGGGGCTTTTCTGATAGCCCCGGATCAGCACCCAGACGAATTCGCAAAGGGATGGAAGCGTCACCGCGACGGCTTCGGCGCCGAGCAGCGCGGCGACGGCAAGCGCGCTTTGGATTGGATCGTCCATGACCGCCGCCCGGATGAGAACGTTGGTGTCGGCGGTAATTTTCAACGCTTGCCCGCCCAACCGTTACGCGCAAAGTTCATTATCTCGTCAACAGACAACGTCGGCGCCCCCACCTGTTTCAGGCAGCCAATGAATCCTTCGAGCGTCGCCGCGGGCTTAACCGGCCTCACTTCGACTCGGCCGGGGCCGACAAGCTCGACCGAGATCTTGTCTCCGGGCCGGACGCCAAGTTGGTCCAGCACCTCCTTGCGGAAGGTGACCTGGCCTTTGGAGGTTATTGTCAGTGTGCTTTTCATGTCGGACTCATGCAGGCGCTCAGCATTCAAAAAGACGCTCACGAAAGTAAGGCACAATCGCCTTACTTTCAAGGCCATGATGAGCGCTTGGCCTTGTGTGCAATGCCCGCTCATTTCCAGATATGCGCTTCATGGCTTGGCCTCGGCTCCCCATGGGGCGCGGCGCGGCTGGCCTCGGCCACCGTTTGAGCCTGCGTCGTCAGCACTTCAACCTGCCGAAGCTTGGCCACGATCTCCTCGGGCTTATGCCGTTTGCTGCCCATCTCAAATCCTCCTCCATGGCTCGAAAGCCATACTTCAGGGAGGACCACTTTTCAGGGGGCGGACCACGCCAATGAAATCAGAGCCAGCGGATTCAAAAGCGGCTTTGATATCGATGGGCGGCGAAGTTCGGCTACTTGCAACACCGTCCGTTATTTCAACGGGTTTGATCGTCGCGACGCCGACGCCCGAGTGCTCCGCCCACTGCTGGACAGCCTCGCCAGTCGAGGCGAGCGGTTCGAGTTTATCGCATCCGCCCGTCGCGAAACCGAGTCGCGCTTTCGCGGCGCATGCTGGTCGGCGTTTCTACAAGTCGGGTATTCCCGACTTGGAGTTCTTGCGTTGGCGCAAGTCCGATATATCGAACTTGCGCTGATCGGCGTTACCGCAAGTCGGATATATCCGACTTGCGGCGATCGGCGTTAATCGCGCCCAACCACGGGGATTCGCCGAGTCGGATCGCCCCGGCACGTCGGACGCCTGGAAACGCCTTGGATTTCAAGCGATTGCTCGCCATTTGGCTTCGCTCCGCCAAACTGAGATCACGCCGCCGGGCGCCGCGGCAATGTTTTGGCGCCTCTTGCGCGCGCCGCGGCGCTGGGCGCGCCTCATCTCCCCCCGCCGAATTCTCCCCCAATCGCATTTAGGTCATAATCGCGCACCTATTTCGCGACTACGCTGCCCTGTGGACGCAACACGTGGAGAGTGAAAAATGTCAATATCTTCCGATGTTCTCGGTCCGGGCGACGCCGGCGCGGCAAAGCAGCTGATCATCAGCCATTCGCCATGGCGGCTGATGTGGCTCGGTCTATGTTGCGTCGCACTGGCAGTCGCTCTGGCGCCAGCGGCCGACGGGGTCAAGATCGTCGGCGGTTTGCTGTTTGTCTATGCGGCGCAGGGGCTGATTGTCGAATGGCTGGGCATACGCGTGACGCCCGAGGCGGTGGCTGGCCCCAGGCGTTTCGCCAGCGCGCCCTGCTGCACGCTGTGGCGTAAACGCGCGGCGCTGAACGGGATCCTCGACATTACCGGGAAGCCGAAATCGCACGGAATGGAGCGTGTGGTGCTGCGGCGGGTTTCGCCCGGCGATACAATGTTGATGCTGTTCCCAAACCGCGAAACCAAACTGGCGTTGTTCGCGGCGATCAGAGCGTTCGCGCCCAAAACCAGCATTTATAGAACATAATCGGCGGCCGGCGCCCCCCGCTAAATCAGTCGTTCGCTCGGCGACGCCGGCGGCTGAACGGCAAGGCGCGCCAAAACGCGGCGCCACGATCGGCGCCCAGAGTCGCATCGGCGCGGCCCGATCCTGTCAGGGCGGCGGCCAGCACGGCTCCAAAAGCCATTCCGCAGGTCAAGCCGCCCGTGCTCGCCAGGGCGTCAAACAGGCTCGGCGAGCGTCCTGGAACAAAATTCTGCAGGATCTCGAACAGGCCGCTGGCGGCGGCAAGGCCAATCCAAGCGATCAGACGATAGCGCCAGCCAACATAGCCCAGCGCGACGAAAAACCCGGTCCCCGCGTAAGCGATAAAATGTTCGGCGCGCCCTGGCAGGCCGGTGTTCGGTCGCTCGGCGCCCGGAACCAGCGAGAGGACGGCGATCGCCGCGACGCAGGCGAAGGCGACGAGGCGCGCAACTCTTTGCACGCGAAATGCGCTTCGGCCGAGGTGAGAGCCGCAAGCGCCGGCACGGGAATGGCGCGCCGACTTCGAAGAGCCCTGGCTTGCATCGCTTCGCGGCATCGGCGGCCTATTGACCGCCGAATCATCGCCGATCGGCTCCCCTCCCCGCGCCGGCCGCCCCCGGCTATGCTTTGCCCCGGGCGATGTCGCCATGCACTCTGTTTCGGTTGTCAAAGCCAACTCCGTTCTCCCACTGTGCAACCGCGCGCAACCTCACACGCCCCTGGCCAGGACGTCAAACGCCCTGATCGCGAATTTTCGCCGCGAAAGAGCCCGCGGCTCATAACGCTCGAGCACGATAAGCTCGCGCGTCATGACGGCGAGAATTTGGATCTCCTTGGCCTTGTCGATGGCGGTGAAAATCCGCGCATAGGTGGCGCGGTTGTGAGCTTGGCGGCTTCCCCTGGGCTTGCCGAGACGATGATGGTGCGTGGCTGAGATTGATGCGGCGGCACGTGATGGTGGCCTGACGTGGCGGCGGCTGTTGGGGTAAGCTTGGCCTTCTCAAGGACAAAAGCACGGCGTCGATCTCGACTTGCCGGTTCCGCTCGACGCCGTGCCCCATACCGTGCGGGGCATGCATGTCCGATCAATATCGCGGAAAGCTGGGCGTTCGTCCACATGGCGTCGGGCAATCCGACCATGACGACGCTGGATCGGCGAGGTTGTTTCCGTGCGCTGGGTGTCGTGCCCAGGCGCTGATCTGTGGTTGTTGCGATCGCGGCCAGATTTACTGCGCCGGGGATTGCGGCCCTCATGCGCGGCGGGGTGGCCAGCGCGCGGCGGGAGCCCGTTACCAGGGCAGCCGCCAAGGGCGGTTCACGCATGCCGAGCGCGCGCGCCCGGAAGGCGTCTTGGGGCCGGTGTTCGCGCGCGCATTGACGCGATTACCAATAATTTTGCGCTCGCTGGTCACTCCGGCCCGTCCTCTCTTGGCTTTGCGTCGATGACTCTGAATTCGGCGTCGATGACGTCTTCCGCCGCCTGTCGCGGAAGTGGCGCGAGAGAGAAGTGGTGACGTTCGACTTCGTGCAAGGCGTTGTCGCCTCTCGCCTCCGCCATCAAGCGCTCGATCCGCTCGAATTCTTCAAACCTCGTCGCCAGCGTCCGCGCGGTCACTATCTCCATCGTCGCGCCCGACTGCTCGGCCCCCAGTGACGGGTCAATCTGGAATGTTAGTGCGTTGTCGGCCTCCGGGGCCAGCGCGGGTGGTGGAGCTTGATGGTTTGGGTTGCGCGGCTGTTCGGACATTCTTCCAAGCGGAGTATCGGGCCTGCTATTTAAGGACGCCAATCCATGCGATTGCTTCCGCCCCCGCGATCCAAACCCAGTCACCCGCGATTGTATGCGTCCTGGAAACGGACGATGTCGTCCTCGCCCAGATAGGAGCCGGTCTGCACCTCGATCAGTTCGAGGTCGATCTTGCCGGGATTGCCGAGCCGATGCTTGCAGCCGATCGGCAGGTAGATCGACTCGTTCTCATGCACGAGATGCGTCTCGGCGTCGCGGCCGACCTCCGCCGTGCCCTTCACGACGATCCAGTGCTCGGCGCGGTGAAAATGCTTTTGCAGCGACAGCCGCTCTCCCGGCTTCACCACGATGCGCTTGACCTGATAGCGCGAGCCGGCGTCCACCGATTGGTAATAGCCCCAGGGCCGGAAAATCCGCTTGTGCTCGCCCGCCTCGCGCCGGTTCTCGCGCTTCAGCCGCGCCACGAGCTGCTTGACCTTGTCGCCGTGATCCTGGTGCAGCACCAGCACGGCGTCCTGCGTCGTCACCACGATCACGTCGTTGACGCCGACGATCGTGGTCAATGTCTCGTCCGAGCGCAGATGCACGTTCGTCGAGTCCACGATCACGCCATTGCCGCGCACCGAATTGCCATGCGCGTCGCGGTCCGACAATTCCCA
>PLZT01000461.1 GCA_003152255.1 Methylocystaceae bacterium
GCTCGTCGAGTTCGAGCCGGACATTGTCTTGCTCGACCTGGGCATGCCCGGAATGAACGGCTATGAAACCGCGCATCGCATCCGCGAACTACCGGAAGGACGCGAGCTCCTGCTGGTGGCGGTTACTGGGTTGGGTCAAGACGGCGAGCGTGAACGGACCCGTGAAGCGGGATTTGATCTTCACCTGACAAAGCCCGCGTCCATCGACGCTATAGAGCGTCTGCTCGGCCGCAAGGCTGACGCATAAGTCTGCTCCCCGGCGCCATCGCCGGGTTTTGTCAGTTCTGTCAGTTCCGTCTTTGGGCGTTTTCGCGATTTTTTTGGTTGTTGGCGGCCTGCGATGATCTCGATAGGGTTCGCTGGCGCTTTCCGCGAATTTCCGATTTCTGCTTACCGGGCGCTTACCGAGCCCAACGGCTTGCGCCAATGGCCGGAATAACATGCAAATAACCATTTGAATTTATTGGAGCGGGCGATGGGAATCGAACCCACGACATACAGCTTGGGAAGCTGTCGTTCTACCACTGAACTACGCCCGCGCTCTTTATTTTCAACCACTTATGAAGGCCCGCGTTGCGCGTTGTGCGGACATTGGGCGTTCTATCATGGTCTACTCCTCCTGTCAGCCACCAACATTCTGCGCATCTTGACACACCCGAGGCTGACCTCGGTTCCGATGTCGATTTTGTAGCAACACGAATTGGCTGACACGCCTGACATGAGCGCGTATTCGAAGGACCATGCGTCAAGGATAGCTTCCAAGGTGGCCCGAGGGGCACGGTCAAGACAAGGCGAATGCGATGAACGCAAAACAGGCGGCCAAAATTATTACAGCTGAATGTAAGGAAGTCGGCGCAAGAATTAAGAAGATGCGCGACGCGCGGGGGCTAACGAACCGGCAGGTGGCAGATCATATGGGTGTCACTGAAGCGGCGGCGAAAAAGCTCATCACCGGCGAGACGGCAACAAATTTTGTGAAACTCATTCCGCTGGCGAGGCTTTTAGGGAGCACGCCCAACGCGATCCTCGGCGTCAATGACAGCAGGACTTCGGGAGATATAAACTCGGAAATATGGATAGACGTAATTGACGAGTTTGGTCTTCGGTTTGGCCTGTCAGAAGCGAACTCCCGTTTGCTTGCTGAGACTGTTGTTCGCGTGATAACCGAGCCTCCGATTCCGCACGCCGGGATAGATCGTCGTACTGTCCTGCGAATACAAATCGCGACCGCAATTCGTGTCGTCTTACCCCAAGCGCGGCTAAAATAGCGAACTGGACAGGACGGCCTCTTCGCGGGTGCCTTCCCACGCCTATTCCACCAAAATAATCCACAAGACGCCGAAGCGGTCCGTGGCCATCGCGAAGCGCGGCGAGAAAAATGTCTTCGTCGGCGCCTGCATGACGCTCCCGCCCTCGCTCAGGGCCGCGAACAGTCGATCGACCTCGCCGTCATCAGCGACGGAAAGCGTGAGCGAAAAGCCCTGGAAGCGCGGGCCTTCGGCGCCATGTCCGTCGGAGAGCAAAAGCGTCGAATCTCCAATTTGCAGCCGCGCGTGCATCACATTGTCGGCGATGGCGGGATTTGGCGGCGCGCCGTCGGGATTGTCCTTGAAGCGCAGCCGCATGACCAGCTTCGCGCCCAGTGTTTTTTCGTAGAAGTCGATCGCCTCGTCGGCGCGTCCTTCGAAGAAGAGATAGGGCTGGATGTGCATGTTCGATCCTTCTTGCTTCGCTTCGGCGCTCAAGCCTGCGTCAATCCCTGCATCGGCGCCACCCCAGCGGACTCCGGGAACACCTTCTCACCCAAGGCCCCCGCCGAAATCCCCAATTGGTCGGCGAGAACGCCCTTCAAAAGGGCGCGCAAATCCGTGGTCGGCGCGAGGTCGCGGCCCTGATAGAGCTGGTTGGCCTTCAGGCCCGGCCAATTGGCGACGACGCGTCCGCCCGCGACGGCGCCCCCGGCGAGGAAGGCGACCGTTCCCGTCCCATGGTCGGAACCGTTGGTGCCATTTATGCGCGCGGTGCGGCCGAATTCGGTGATCGCGACGATCGTCGTGTCCTTCCAGCGCTCGCCGAGGCCCTTTTCGAACTCCTCGAAGGCGCCGTCGAGCCCGGAAAGGCGGTTCGCCAATTGGCCGGCCCCGGCACCCTCGTTCTGATGCGTGTCCCAGCCGTCGAAGGCCAGCGCCGCGACGCGCGGCCCTTCCGGCGCCGCCAGCAACTTCGCGGCGCCGGCGGCCGCCTGGCGCATGCCGCCGGGAGAATCCATGCCGCCCTTGTTCTTCTTGGCCTCTTCGCTCATGCCGCCCTGCGTCGCCATTTTCTCGGTGTCGAGACCGGCCTGCAAGGCGGCGCCGAGAGCCGGATCGCGATGGGCGTAAAGATCGAGCGCGCGCATGGCCAGGGCGTCGCCCGCGTTGGGAAGCCCCTGCGGCGCCCAGCCAAGCACCGGCGCCGGCCCGCGCATCACCAGCGGCGCGGTGACGCCGACCCCAAGCCCCCGCGCGGAAGCCCCGCCCGCCGCCGGCAGCAAGGCGATGGCGCGGTTGAGCCAGCCGCTGTCGGTGCGGTTTGGCCCGGGATAACCGCTC
>PLZT01000453.1 GCA_003152255.1 Methylocystaceae bacterium
GTTCAAGAACCTGGGCAGTTACAAATTTAATAGATTCTGAAGCTAATCCTTCACAAAAGCCGTCTGATAATCGTATACAGTTAAGCCATTGCTGGCGCGAGATGCGAGAGACGAGAAATGTATAATGTCGGCAGTTACCTCGCAGCGCGTTTGACTCAAATTGGCCTGAAGCACCATTTCGTGGTCGCGGGCGATTTCAACCTCGTGCTTCTCGACCAGCTCCTGACGAATGGGGGGCTTGAGCAGGTTTACTGCTGCAATGAACTCAACTGCGGTTACGCCGCGGAGGGTTACGCCCGCGCCCGCGGGGCGGCGGCGGCCGTCGTCACCTTCAGCGTCGGCGGCCTTTCGGCGATCAACGCCATCGCCGGCGCCTATGCCGAAAATCTGCCGGTGATCATGATTTCGGGCGCGCCCAACTCCAACGATCGGGCCACCGATCATTTGCTCCATCACACGCTTGCCACGCATGATAACTCCTATCAGCTGGAGATGGCGAAGCGGGTGACCTGCGCCGCCGTTTCGATCACTTCGGCGGCCGATGCGCCCCATCTGATCGACTTCGCGCTGCGCGCGGCGTTGCGGGAGAAAAAGCCCGCCTATATCGAAATTGCCTGCAACATGGCCGGCGCGCCTTGCGCCGCGCCGGGACCGATCAGCGCCATCATCGCCGAGGAGCCGAGCGACGCCGCGAGCTTGGAAGCGTCGGTGGCGGCGACGGTCGAGTTCTTGCAGGACAAGCAGAAGCCCGTGCTGCTGATCGGCAGCAAGCTCAGAGCCGCCGGGGCAGAGAAAGAAGCGATCGAACTCGCCGAAGCACTCGGCTGCGCGGTGACGACGATGGCCGCCGCCAAGAGCTTCTTTCCCGAAAATCATCCCCAGTTCGCAGGCATTTATTGGGGCGATATCAGTTCGCCGGGCGCGCGCGAAATCGTCGACTGGGCCGACGCGATTCTTTGCATTGGCACGATCTTCAACGATTACTCGACCCTTGGCTGGACCGCGATGCCGAGCGGCCCCCANNATGTCCTGACGGCCGAGGAAGGCCGCATTCACTTCGGCGGCCATGATTTCGGCGGCGTCCATCTGCGCGAGTTCCTCTCGCAACTCGCCCGCAAAGCGCCGAGGAAGGACGCGACAATGGTGCAATTCCCGCGGCTGCGCTCAGAGCACGCACCCGCGGTCGCCGCCGCGCCGGACGCCAAGCTTACACGGCTGGAGATCGTGCGGCAGATCCAGTCACTGCTCACCGCCGACGCCACGGTCATCGCCGAAACCGGCGACTCCTGGTTCAACGGCGTGAGCCTGAAACTCCCGGGCGGCGCGCGTTTCGAGATCGAGATGCAATGGGGCTCGATCGGCTGGTCCGTGCCGGCGACATTCGGCTATGCGGTGGGCGCGCCCGAACGACGGGTCATCGCGATGATCGGCGACGGCTCCTTCCAGCTCACGGCGCAGGAAGTGTCGCAGATGATCCGGCGCAAGCTTCCGGTGATCATCTTCCTGATCAACAATCGCGGCTACACGATCGAGGTCGAGATCCACGACGGCCCCTACAACGACATCAAGAACTGGGACTACGCCGGGCTGATCAACGTCTTCAACGCCGAGGACGGCCGCGGCCTCGGCATCCGCGTCGCGAACGCGGGCGAACTTACGGACGCGATCAAGGCCGCGCTGGCCAATCGCGAAGGGCCCACGCTGATCGAGTGCGGGATCGAGCGCGACGACTGCAGCGCCGATCTCATCACATTCGGACGCCGCGTCGCCGCCGCGAACGCGCGGCCGCCGCGGAACTGAAGCAAAAACAATGATAAACTCGATTTTCAACACGGGAGGATGGCGTATGGCCGATAATGCGCGCGGAGCGACTTTGCTGCACGATCCGAGACTGAACAAGGGCACGGCTTTCCCGGCGGAAGAGCGCCAGAAGCTTGGACTCGAAGGGCTGCTTCCGCCCGCCGTCATCCCACTGGAGCTGCAGGTGACTCGCGTGCATAGCGAGATCGACGGGCTGCAGGACGATTTGCAGAAATATCTGGTGCTGTCCGATCTGCAGGCGCGCAACGAACGGCTGTTTTACGCCGTGCTCATGTCGGACCCCGCGAAATACATACCGCTGGTGTACACGCCGACCGTCGGCGAAGCCTGTCAGAAGTTCTCGGGCATCTTCCGCGCCACGCGCGGCATGTATCTGCCCATCACCGCCCGCGGCCGCCTGCAGGAGATCCTGCGCAACTGGCCGCAAAGCGAGGTGCGTTTCATTGTCGTGACAGACGGCGAGCGCATCCTCGGTCTCGGCGATCTCGGCGTGGACGGCATGGGCATACCGATCGGCAAGCTCGCGCTCTACACCGCCTGCGCCGGCGTGCCGCCGCAATATTGTCTGCCGGTCGTGCTCGACGTCGGCACGAACAACCATGCGCTCCTCGAAGATCCGCTTTACTTCGGTCTGCGTCAGGAGCGCGTGCGCGGGGAGGAATATGCGGCCTTCGTCGATGAATTCGTCACCGCGGCGCAGACGCTCTATCCCAAGAGCTGCATCCAGTGGGAGGATTTCGCGAACTTCAATGCGGTTCCGATCCTCGAGAGATATCGCGACAAGATCTGCACCTATAACGACGACATTCAGGGCACGGCCGGCATCGCGCTCGCCGGCATCTTCGCGGCGCTGCGCGTCACCAAGCAGAAGCTCACCGACCAGCGCTTTCTCTTCCTGGGCGGCGGCTCGGCCGGCTCGGGCATCGCGGAGCTGATCAGCCAGGCGATGGCGATGGAAGGCTTGAGCATCGACGAGGCGCGCAAACGCAACGCCCTCTTCGACATCAACGGCCTGATCGTCTCTTCGCGCAGCGACCTCACCGACTTCCAGGAGCCCTTCGCGCTGGATCACGCGCCGGTGAACACCTTCGTCGAGGCGATCAAGGCGCTGAAGCCGACCGGCATCATCGGCGTCAGCACCGTGCCGAAACTCTTCACTCGTCAAGTGATCGAGGCGATGTCCGCGCTCAACGAGCGACCGATCGTCTTCCCCTACTCCAATCCCACCTCGCGCTCCGAATGCACGGCGGAGGAGGCCTATCGGTGGTCGGACGGCCGCGCCATCTTCGCAAGCGGCAGCCCCTTCGCGCCCGTCGAGATAATGGGACGCAAATTCGTTCCGGGGCAGGGCAACAACGTTTACATCTTCCCGGCGATGGGCATGGCGGTCTACGCGACCGAGGCGACGCGAGTCACGGAAGAGATGTTCATCATCGCCGCGAAGGCGGTCGCCGAACAGGTCACCGAGGAAAATCTCGCCTGCGGGCTGATCTACCCGCCGCAAAGTCATATCCTCGGCGCTTCGCTTCATGTCGCGGAGCGTGTGGCGACCTACATCTACGACAAGGGTCTTGCCCGCGCCCCGCGCCCTGGCGACGTCGCCGCCCTCATTCGCGAGCGGGCCTATCGTCCAGCCTATGAGCTGGAGTGAGCGGACGAAATCTCGAACGCCCGCAAAGAAAACGACAGCCTCGGCGAGGTCGACGTCCTCGCCGACAAGCTCCGGGGCGCGCAAACCCGCGAATTAGCGAGCGGGCATGAAACCGAAGGTTTTGCGGAACAATAAAAAACCCGCCCGCGATAGGTGGCGATAAGGTTCCGGCTCGTTTTTGGGCTAAGTGCGCGCGCGCGAGGTAATTTTGTCGCTTCCTAAAGGCCGCGCCGTCCGCCTTCGTCCGTAAAAATCCACCGCAAGCGCCGCTCGATTGTAAGACCGAAAGCACTAGCTGATTTTAATTCGAATAAAATCAAATGATTGCAAAAGCGCTTGGCGGAGAGGGAGGAATTGGGCCCTCGCGGCCGTATATCCAATAAAATCAATGTGTTCCGATGCGCCCTCGTTGATCGTGTGTACCACTCTCGTGTGCCACTCGCAACCGTCGATTTAATCGCCCCCCACGAAAAAATCTCAATGATAGTGCGGATGTCATGGACTGCTGCCGGCGCGATCGCCGCAGCGTTGCGCTCGAGGCGCCGCAGCAACTCCTTACACGCTTCGCGAATTCTCGGTGTGCGCGTTGTTGGCGGCAGAATTCAAGCTCGGCCTAGGCCTTTCTGGATTCTAGCGGCCATTTCAGGCAAGAATCGTCCTGTCGATCCGAGAGACCGAAGCGACGCCGGTCAATGTCATGGCGACGCGCATCTCATTTGCGAAGATATCGAGCATGTGCTCAATGCCGGCCTGTCCGCCGGCGGCCAGGGCAAAGGCGGGAGCACGCCCGAGCATGACGCCCTTGGCGCCCAACGCCAGCATGCGCAATACATCGAGGCCCGACCGAACGCCCGAATCGGCGAAGACCACGAGATCGCTCCCAACCGCCTCGGCAACCGTCGGCAAAGCCTTGGCCGTTGACAATACGCCGTCAAGCTGCCGCCCGCCATGGTTCGAAACGACGATTCCATTCGCCCCGAAGCGGACCGCATCGCGTGCGTCCTCGGGGTCCAAAATACCCTTGATGATCATGGGCCCCTTCCAAAAATCGCGGATCCATTCGAGATCGGACCAACTGATCGAGGCGTCGAAATTCTCGCCAAGCCAGCTGATGTAGTCGTTCAGGCCGATCGCCTTGCCCAGATATCTCGAAACATTGCCGAGATCGTGCGGACGTCCCCGCAGCCCGACATCGAAGGCCCAGGCGGGTTTCATCATGGCTTGCAGAATGCGCCGCTGAGCGGCGAAGGGGCCGGACATGCCGGAATGGGCGTCCCGGTAGCGCGAGCCCGGCACGGGCATGTCGACGGTGAAGACGAGATTTTTCACCCCCACGGACTGGGCGCGCTCCAGCACGTTTCGCATAAAGCCGCGATCCTTGAGCACATAAAGCTGGAACCAGATTGGGCGCGGGCATTGGGATGTCACTTCTTCAAGCGAACAAACCGAGACCGTCGATAAGACAAATGGAACGCCTTTTTTCGCCGCGGCGTTGGCGACCTGAACCTCGCCGCGACGGGC
>PLZT01000576.1:0-3442 GCA_003152255.1 Methylocystaceae bacterium
TCCTCCCAGGCGAGGGCGGCGCGCTTTTGCGACTCCACCGCATAGGCGTCCACATCCTCGCGCGAAAAACCATATTTGGTGGCGATGAGATCGGCGGAGACGCCCTGCGGCATGAAATAAGAGGGAATGGCGATCGCGGGATCGACCGGCCAGGCCCCGCCCGAGGCGCCGATGCCGACACGGCTCATGCTCTCGACGCCGCCGCCAATCGCGAGGTCGTGCTGACCCGACATGACCTGCGCGGCGGCGAAATTAACCGCGTCGAGGCCAGAGGCGCAAAAGCGGTTGATCTGCACGCCCGGCACGCTGTCGCCGAAGCCCGCCGCGAGCGCGCTGGCCCTCGCTATGTCGCCGCCGGCCTCGCCGACCGGATCGACGCAGCCCAAGATCACGTCGTCGACTTCCGGCCCGGCGAGCGCATTGCGATCCTTGATCGCCTTCAGCGCGGTGACGGCGAGGCCGAGCGTCGACACTTCATGCAGCGCTCCATCGACCTTGCCGCGTCCGCGCGGCGTGCGCACGGCGTCGTAGATATAGGCGTCGGACATTGTAACTCCTTGTTACAGCCGGTCGGCGTCCGGCGTTGGACAAGCGCCGCTGATGCGACCGCCCTCTCGTTAAAACATCTCCGCTTCAAGCGACATCATCGTGTCGGCGCCCGTTACGATCCGCGCGAGGCGCAAGCTGGTTTCCGGCAGCATTCGCTCCATGAAGAACTTGCCGACGATCAGCTTGGTTTCCATGGCCTTGGCGCTCGCGGGCTCTCGGCTCTTTTTTTCCAGCGCCGCCTTGGCGATCCTCGCCCAGACATAGCCCAGCGCGACGCGGCCGAAGAGGTGCATGTAGTCATATGACGCCGCGCCGGCGTTGTCGGGCCTGGCGAGGCCGTTCTGCATCAGCCAAATCGTCGCCTTCTGCAAATCCCCCAAAGCCGCTTGCAAAGGATCAACATAGGGCTTCAGCGCGTCGTCGGCGGAGCCGGCGGCGATGAATGCGCCGACTTCCTTAAAATAGGCCATGATCGCGCGACCGCCATCCTTGGGCAGCTTGCGCCCGACGAGATCGAGCGCCTGAATGCCGTTGGCGCCTTCGTAAATCATGGTGATGCGCGCATCGCGCACGAACTGCTCCATGCCCCATTCGGCGATATAGCCGTGGCCGCCGAATACCTGCTGCGCCTTCACGGCGTTCTCGAAACCAAGATCGGTGAAGACGCCCTTGAGCACGGGCGTCAGCAGGCCGAGGCGATCTTCCGCGGCCTGACGCGCCGCCGCGTCCCGCGAGCGATGCGCGACATCGCTGTCGAGCGCCGCCCCGAGCGCCAGACCGCGCGCCGCCTCGTTGAAAGCCCTGATCTCCAGCAGCATGCGCCGCACGTCGGGATGCACGATGATCGGATCGGCTTTTCCACCGGGGTTCTTCGAGCCGGCCAGCGAACGGCCCTGCAACCGCTCGCGGGCGTAGGCCGCGGCGTTCTGATAAGCGACCTCCGATAGAGCGAGCCCCTGAATCGCCACCCCAAGGCGGGCCTCGTTCATCATCACGAACATGGCGTTGAGGCCGCGATTGGCCTCGCCGACCAGATAGCCGCGCGCATTGTCGTAATTCATCACGCAAGTGGCATTGCCGTGAATGCCCATCTTATGTTCGAGCGAGCCGCAGAACACATTGTTGCGCGGGCCAAGCGCGCCGTCCGGACGAACGTCGAATTTGGGCGTGATGAACAGCGAAATGCCCTTGACGCCGGCGGGCGCGCCTTCGATCCGGGCGAGCACGAAATGAACAATGTTTTCCGCCAGATCGTGCTCGCCGGCCGAGATGAAGATTTTCTGTCCCGTGATGAAATAGCTTCCGTCGGGGCGCGGCGTCGCCTTGGTGGTCAGCAGGCCGAGGTCCGTGCCGCACTGCGGCTCGGTGAGATTCATCGTGCCGGACCAGGCGCCCGACGCCATTTTGGGCGCATAGAGACGCTTTTGCTCCTCGTCGCCGTGGCGCAACAGCGCCGCGAGCGCGCCTTGGGTGAGACCGGAATACATGGCGAAGGACATATTCGCCGAAGAGGCGAATTCATTGGTCAAGGCGCTCAGCGTGTACGGGAGCCCTTGCCCGCCATATTCTTGCGGCGCCGCCAACCCGAGCCAACCGCCCTCGGCCAAGGCGCGGTAGGCGGCCTTGAAGCCCTTCGCGGTGGTCACGCTCGCGTCGTCGTGGCGAACGCAGCCCTCTTTATCTCCGATCTGATTGAGCGGCAGCACGACTTCCTCGGCGAATTTGGCCGCCTCGCGGAGAATCTGGGCCAGCATCTCGCCCGTGATGTCTCCGAACCCCGGAAGCTGACTAAACTCATTGAAATTCAAAACATCGCCCAACAGAAAAACAGCATCGTCCACCGGGGCCTTGTAAACAGGCATCACGCCCTCCAGCAATGAGGGGCTCCCCACGCTCAATCCGCGCCGCGAGCCCGCCTCGGTCGTGCCGCAAGAACTGAGCTTCACGCCCGAACCCTAGGTAGAGACGCGAGCGCGATGGCGCAATAGTCACTTTCGAAAGCGCCGCGCCAATTGCCTTTTTTCGGCACGTGATCTTGCCGACAAGGCCGCGCTTCGTTTTAATCCGCCAGAGAGTGATTCGCGAGGTGAAGCGCCGCCAGGGCCGCCCACCCTTCTTCCTTGGCGAGCTTCCATTCGAACGAGGCGCGACCTCCCCAGCCGCCGCTATATAAAATGGTGAATATGCTCACTCGGTTAAGATGTGGATGGGGACCGCCATCCACCGCTGGCCTTAGGCCTCGGTCCTTCGAAAGTGGCCGAACACGGGCGCCGGAGCAATCATTCGCCATTCAGTTAACCGCTTATTTACCCTGCCTGTCGGAAAGTCCGGTCAAGCGACTATTAACTGTCGCGAGTTTCGCGCGATTCGCCCGCGCCTGCGTCAGTGCCTCCAGTTGATCGTCCAAACTCTCTATCGGGTCGGACCCACCGGATACCCAGATGACCAAGGCGTTTCCCCGCGGTTTAAAGAGTCCAAACCTTGATTCGCGGCGAGCGACGGCCAGTCGCGTCGAGCGCGCGCGCGACGATTGGCGCGCGGGAGCCCGCGACATCGGCGACGAGGGCGAGGAAGAACAGGACGATTACGACGCGGACATCGATCCTCGCGACGACGACCCCCTCGACGCGGTGTCGCGGCGCATAGAGCGATCGCGCGCGCGCGCGCCGGAGCCGCGCCGCTATCGCGACGCGCAACGCGACGAGGCGCCGTCTCGCCGCGCTCGCTTGGATTTAGACCAACGCGAATTGCGCGGTCGGTCCGAGCGGATCCTTGACCCCGACGAGATCGCCGAGAGCGCCGCGGCGCTCGTCACGAGACGCGTCGCCAAGAGCGAGCGCCAAACAGCGAAGGCCCTGGAGAATATCGCCGAATTGATTGAAAGCGGCCATCG
>PLZT01000576.1:3449-4321 GCA_003152255.1 Methylocystaceae bacterium
ATCGCGCAGCAGCCCGAGCCCGCCAGCGTGCGGCCGATTCGCGGCGCGCTGGCGCGTCTCGAAGCGCGCATCGACCGCCTGTCGAATGACGGGCGCGCCAATAATTTCGAACAGGCCTTGTCCGGTCTGGACCAGCGACTCGCCGAAATCGCCGCCAGGCTGGACGGCGACGCGCGCGAACGGCAGGCCGCGCGGTCCACGCTCAATGGACCGAGCCGCGCCGCCATCGACCACGTGCTGGACCGCGCAAGTCCGCAAGAGGTGCGTCACGACGTCGAGCGCGTCGAACCGGCGTCGCGCGCGAAGCGTCCGCTCGCCGACGCCATCACGGACATCGCGCGACGCCAACGTTCGCTCGACGAGGAGACGCTCCCGCCAGAACACGGCCCGCGCCGCGCCGAGCCCCTCGGCGCCGACACGGCGCTGGCGGTAAAGCGCTTGGACGAATTGCATGCTTCCGTCGACGCGCTGTCGCGGCGGTTCGAAACATGGCAAAATGGAGTTGGCGACCGCTCGGACCAGATGCTCGTTCTGATGCGCCAAATCGAGACGCTTCATCGCCAGATCGACGAAACTTCACGCGGCGAGCACCCCGCTGTTTCCAGCTGCTTCGATGATTTGCGCGGACAGGTGGAGGGATTGTCGGGTCTGATGGAAAGCGTGCGCGGCGACGTCGCCGAGCGCTCCGATCAGCAATATGTCATTGTTCGACAAGTCGAGGATCTACGCGGGGAAATCGAAGATCTTTCTCGCGCGCTGGGCGATCTCGCGCCGCGCGCCTCGGTCACGGCGATCGAATCCGCTCTTCGCGATCTCGCGCGGCGCATCGACGCGCAGCGCGACCGCGGCGTGGATGACTCCGCGCTCGCGCC
>PLZT01000692.1 GCA_003152255.1 Methylocystaceae bacterium
GCTGCGTCTTCGAGAGTATCTTTGCGGGCAAACCGGCTGAAGTTCTTGGTCTAGAAGATTTTCATGCCGGCCCGATTTAAAGACACGACAAAATGTAACACTAGGAGCCATACTTTGCAAGCGGTTTCCAAAGTTGGAAGTTATCACAAAACGGTCGTTTAGAAACGTCGCCGAAGGGCTGTTTCGGCGGCTCGGTTCCCAGGGGCTAAGGGGAATAAGCTAAAAAGCCGGGTTTTTTGGCGATCTGGGGCGTAAAAGCCCTATCCAAGGCGACCGCGGACGGCCAAACGCCAAACAGCGAGGGTTTCCCCTGGACGCAGCGGCGGGGCATCTAGAAAATACTCGCTATGGCTCAATGAAAATACGCGATAGCTTGAATAAAAATAGGTAGGCTACTGGAATATATGAACGTCTTGTCCGCAAGCTCGCTTGGCCACGATGGGCTGCAGGCCCCTCTGGAGGCGGCGTCCGACGCGCTGGCGCGCCTGGATGAGCGCCTGCGCGTGAGTCCTGTCGCCGAAGCCTTCAGGCTGCGCGCGCATTTCCACGACGCCTGCGCCGCGCTGTGGCGGGCGGGAGAGTTCGTGCAGGTCGAGGATCTTGTTTTGCATGACGCCGGCATGGACGCGCGTTCGCCCACCCATGAGCTGGTGCGCGCGCATGCGGTCTTGCTCGCGCGCCGGCGGATCGCCGCCCGGCAGCCCAACTGGGCGTTGACGCCGTCCGGTCTGAGCGCTCTGGGGGGCTCCTGGAGCACCAGCGACGCGCGCGCTTACGAGAATGAGGATGCCGCAACCCACTATCGCGACGGCGAGGATGGTCCGGACCTCGAGCCGGTGGACGAGGAACCCGCGGCGTCGGGCGAGTTCGACGAGATCGACGCGCTGCTGGCGCGGACCGCCAAGGTCACGCAATCCGCTGGAGCGTTTCCCGCGCCGCGAGAAAACTTGGGATTAATCTATGACGAGGATTGGGACGAAGAGGCGCGGCTCTCCGAATGGCGCCAGGCGGTTGAGGAAACCCGCGCCTTGCCGCCGGTGATGGCGGCGGGCCTCGCTTTCGACGCTTGGGAAGTCATTGATCCCTTGCAGCATAGCGCCTGGCTTGGTTCGTTGCTCATCGCCGTTCTATTGAGGGCGCAAGGCAAGACGCGCCATCATCTCGCGGCGCTGCACGCCGGCTTGCGTCGCGCTAAATATCGCCATTCTCGTCAGCAAGATGCGTCGAGTCGGCTGATCGGCTTCGCGCAGGCGATCGAGGCGATGGCGAACGCCGATATGAAAGAGCTCGACAGATTGACATTGGCGCGCGAGCTGTTGCTGAGGAAATGCCATGGTAAGAGAGGGAATTCGAAATTGCCGCGCCTCGTCGAGCTCTGTTTGAATTCACCCATCGTCAGCGTTCCGTTCACCGCCAAGCAGCTTGGGGTGTCGCAACAGGCGGCGACGATCATGATCGGCGAGCTTTCGTCGAACCTTCGCGAGTTGACGGGACGCGGGCGCTATCGGGCATGGGCGGTAATGTGAGGACGCCTTTTCCCAAAATCCGCGATTGGCTTTTGGACGACGCAGTCGTGCGGGGTTGATAGCGGTTTTCAGCCCCGTTTTGCGTCACGCGGTGGGCGCGGTCGCGTTGCCGGGCCGCCCGATAGCGATTTTGTCCATCGTCTTTGGCATTGGCGAGGCGTTTTTTGCGCGGCTTCCCCGTCAGCGGCTTCTCTGACGTGACAGATCGCGAAAATGGACGCGCCAAACGATCACGACGTTTCTGGAGCGGCTCCTTCTTGCATGATGAGCGCGCAACGCTCGCGGATCGCGCTGAATGTGTCCAGCATGGCCGCGCTGATCTTCAAATACACCCGCCGGCCATGGCGAACGATCTTTCCCGCCGTCTGAAATAGCCGCCAACGCACGGTCTGCACTTGCGAACGCTCCCATCCGCTCCCTAGCGCGGCGGAGCGAAAACCCAGATACAGATTGTAAGTCAGCACGCCGATGGAAAAGAACACCGCGTTGGCTTTGAGCGTCCCGCACGGCATGTAGTCCATGCCAAAGCCGATCTTCAGTTCCTTGATGCGGTTCTCGCTGTGGTCGCCGCGTTTGCTATACCATTCCATCGTGGCGGCCGCGTCTTCGTTTTCGCGATTGCTGGCGATGGCGTGATAGCGCCAGGGCGATTGCTCTTCGAACAAATCCTGATCGCGAGGACGGCGCATGACGATCAACCGGAACGCCTTGTTGGTCTTGCTCATGCAATGAACCGTCTCGGCGATTTCTCCGTCGCGGAACGTCTTCCAATCGCCTTCGGCAATGGCTTTGATCGCCGCCTTCACCGCGACGTCCTGATCGGCGCCAATCGTGAAGACCTTGCCGGTCTCCTCGCACCAATTGAAAATCGCCGCCTGATAGGCCGCGCTGTCGGCGCGCACCGCCGCGATCTTTTTTCCCTTGGGCATGTTGCGTTCGCAGGCTTGCATGAATTCGAGATTGCGCGCCGCCGGAGCCGCGTTGCCTTCGCGAAACTCATAGCCGGCGACGGCGCCGGTTTCGGCGATATGCCCGACCATCGGCATGTAGCCCTTCTCGCCTTTGTAAGTGTAATGCGCCTCGCGCTTCTCCGCCACGATCTGCGTCGCGTCGATGTCGAGCGTGTAGGATGTGTGGTCGTCCTGCCTTAGCAATCGACGAAAGACGCTGCGGTTCACGCGTTCCAAGCCCGCCGAACCATTGCTCTCGCTCTCGTTGGCGTCCAATCCCTGCGCGCCAGATTCTTGCGCGCCCAATGCCTGCGCGCCCATGCGCCGCAGCCAATCGCCCGTGGCGTCGCTGCTCGGCATGTCTTCGAGTTGAACAAGAGCGCGCAACCCTTCGTCGTTCCGCAGAACGCGTAAATCCTCCAGCGTCCGTCCACCGCCAGCGAGCATGAGAATCAGCGGAAGGACATGAGCAGAGGGCTCGTATCCCACCGCGCTGCCGGGACGAGGCAGTTCATGATCGATCAAGCCGGCCACGCCCATCGCCCGCAAATATTCGCCAACAAGCGCCAACCCGCCATGGGCGGTCAGTGATTCGTCCGTCGCCGCCAACTTGAACGGCAAAACCGTCTGCAACGCCACCATCGCACCCACCAGGTGAAAGATTCCCGCAACTCAATGAGGCTCATCTTATTCAAAAAGCGGACATTTTCGAGTCGCGGGACTAATTCATCGCGGAAGGCTTATCCCTCAGCTTCCG
>PLZT01000175.1 GCA_003152255.1 Methylocystaceae bacterium
TCAACTGTCAGATTTGATCCACTAGCATGTATGCGAATGGGCAAGGTGTCGCCAGGGACGAGGCGACGGCCGCGCGGCTTTTCCGGAAGGCGGCGGACGCCGGCGAGGTCTTTGGCATGTTCAATCTTGGCGAAATGTACGAGAATGGCGTAGGCGTCACCAAAGATTTGGTGAAGGCCCGAAAGTATTACCAAATGGCCGCCGATCGCGGCGTCAAGGAGGCGAAAGCTGCCTTGAAGCGGCTTTCGAAGGCGAAATAGTCGGGGGAGTCGTAGTCGCGGCCGCCCTCATCCGACCCCGCTTCGCGAGGCTGCCTTCTCCCGCAGGCGGGAGAAGGAAAACCCTCACCCCGCCTTGCGCGCCATTTCCGCTTCCGCGCCGCGCGCGCCCAGCGGCTCGGCCGGCGCGCCCACCCATTCGGAGTTGGCCGGGATGCTCTCGCCCTTCATCACGACGGTGAGCGGGCCGAGGCGGGCGTAGTCGCCGACAAAAGTGTCGTAGAGCACCGTCGAGCCCGCGCCCACCGCGACGCCGGTCCCCAGATGCACGCGGCCGACCTTCATCACGCGGTCTTCGTAGAGATGCGTTTGCAGCGCCGCGACGGCGTTCAGCGCGCAATAGTCGCCGACGCGCACGCAGTCGAATTCGGTGATGTCGGTCATGTCCATGAACACGCCCTTGCCAAAATGCGAGCCGAACAGCCGCAGCATCCATGGCAGGAACGGCGTGCCGCGCAAATGCTCCAGCAGCACCTTGCCGGCGAGGCCCCAATAGAGCACGGCGCAGGCTTCCGTGCGCATCGCCCAGAACGACCACATCGGCTTCACCTGCGGCTCATAGCGGCCCATGGTGATCCATTTGACGACGACCACCGCCAGCGTCATCCCGACCGAAATCAGCACGGAATCGAGGATGAATAATTCGGCGACGGTCGTGTATTCGCCGTCGAGCAGCGATTGGCCAAAACTCTCGACCGCCCAGGTGCCGAAGGTCATGAACAGCATGGTCGGCAGCGACACGTTGACCGCCTCGTAGGCCGCGCGCATGAATTTTTTCCAGGCGGGCGGCTCGTAGGTCCAGGCGGCGCCGCCGGCGTCGAATTTTTGCCGCACCGGCAGCTTGATCGGCGGCGAGCCGAACCAGGTGTCGCCTTCCGACAGCGCGCTGTTGGCCGGCGGCTTCGATTTGATGCCGATCAGCGCGCCGGTCGGGATTTCCGAGCCCGGCGGGACCACCGCGTCATTGCCGATGAACACGCGGTCGCCGGTTTTGACGGCCTTCAGATACATCCAGCCGCGCCGCACGTCCTCGTCGCCAAGCACCACTTCGTCGGCGATAAAGCATTTCTCGCCGATCTCGACGATGTCGTAGCGGCCGGAGAGATTGGTCGAAATCTCCGAATCCTTGCCGATGCGCGCGCCCATCATGCGATACCAGCTACGCATATAGAGCGTCGCGAACAGCGACGACAGCGTCTCCAGCGTGACTTCGGTGGCGAGCGAGATCGCCCACTTGCGCAAATAGAACCACGACCAGACGGAATAGGTNNACCAGCAGCGTGAACAGGAAGGTCATCACCGGGCGGCGGATCGCGCCCACGGTCGCCTTTGGATCGAGTTCGGCTTCATTGACCATGCCGGTCTTGCGCGCGGGCGAGCCGTTCCAGATCTCATGCGCGCCGATGCGCGCGCCGGAGGGCAGCGAGGTCAAATCCTCCAGCGCGCCGCCGTCGTCGATCACCACATCGTTCTCGATCACGCAGGATGTGCCGATATAGGCGTCGGCGCCGATGTCGATCGTGCCGATGATCAGCTCATTGCCCTCGACGCGCGCGTTGGAGAGTTTCAGCTTGGCGCCGAGCGAGGCGCCGGCGCCGATGGACACGAGGTCGATCGCGCCGGCGTCGAACTCGCTGATCAGCGCGTCATCGCCGACCTTGGCGCCGAGCGCCTTGAGATAGAGATTCATCAGCGGCGAGACCTGGAACCACTTCGCGTGGGTGAGGCCAATTAAGCGCTGCGACAGCCACCAACGATAGTAGTAGACGCCCCACAACGGATAGCGGCCCGGCTTGGTGCGGCCGATGACCAGCCATTTGCCGAGGATCGACACGGCCACCGTGGCGACGTTCACGCAGAGGTAAACACCGAGCAGCGCGGCTGATTCTTCGAGGAGGGTGGCGTCCACCGGGGTGAGCAGCTGATAGGACACGAACACGCCGAGCCATTGCGCGGTGACGATCGCGAGGATGAACGGTAGCGCGGCCGCCTGCGCCAGACCGCACAGGAAACGCCGGAGCAGCGGGGGCGGCGTGAAGGAAAGATCACGCTGGGGCGCGTCATATTCGGCCTTGCCCGCGAGATGCTTGCCGAGCGCGCGCAGCGTGCGATGAGCGTAGAGGTCCTGCAGCGTGACCGAGGCAAGGCGCGGCGTTTCGCGCACCGCGCCGACGAAGCGGGCGGCGAGCAGCGAATGGCCGCCGAGATCGGTGAAGAAATCCGCGTCGAACGGGATGGCGCCCGGCGGCAGCACGCGCTTGGCCGCCTCCAGCAGCTTCGCCTCGGTCTCGTCGCGCGGGATTTCCTGCTCCTCGTCGATCCCGGCGGGGGTCGTCAGCTCGATGCGCTTGAGCGCCTTGCGGTCAACCTTGCCCGAGGGGAGTTTTGGCAGCGTGTCCAGAAATTCATAGCGCGCCGGAACCATATAGGGCGGCAGCGTCTCGCGCAGTTTTACGCGCAACTCTCGGGGCTCGGGCTTTTCGCCGCCGTCGGCGGTCAGAAAAGCGACGAGTTCGTCGATGCCGTTTTCATTGCGCAGCGCGACGGCGGCGTGGCGCACGCCCGGCGCCTGCGAGAGCGCCGCCTCGATCTCGCCAAGCTCGACGCGAAAGCCGCGGATCTTGATCTGGTCGTCGATGCGGCCGCGAAAGGCGATATTGCCATTCTCGTCCAGAACTACCGCGTCGCCGGAGCGATAGAGCACGGGGTCGGAGCCGTCCGAGTGAAACGGATTGGCGATAAACTTCTCGGCCGTCAGCGCGTCGCGCTTGAGATAGCCCTTGGCGACGCCGGGGCCGCCGATCAGCAATTCACCCTCGACGCCGGGGCCGACCAAATTCAGCGCGTCGTCGACGACATAGCAGCTGTAATTGGGGATCGGCCTGCCGATCGTCACCGGCTCCTTCGGCCATACTTCCGCGACCGTCGCGACGACGGTGGCCTCGGTGGGGCCGTAACTGTTGTAGATCGTCCGGCCGATGCGGGTCCAGCGCGCGGCGATGGCCGGCGGACAGGCCTCGCCGCCCAGAATGATCGTGCGCAAGGTTTTCACGTCGCGCGGCAGCACCGCGAGCAGCGTCGGCACCGTGTCGAGCACGGAGACCCCGGCCTCCTCCAGAATATCCGGCAGTTGCTCGGTCTCGCCCAAAATCTCCGGCGTCGCGACGAACAAGGTCGCGCCGACGAGATAGGGAATCCAGATCTCCTCCATCGAAAGGTCGAAGGCGACCGAGGCGCCCTGGAAAACCACGTCAGAGGAGACGACGCCATAAATTTCGTTGGCCGAGCGCAGATAATGGCAGATGTTGCGGGAGGTGATTACGATCCCCTTGGGCGTGCCGGTCGAACCCGAGGTGTAAATGAGATAGGCGGGGCTGTCCGGGGTCGCGCCGTGCTGGCGCGGATCGGGCAGGGGCGCGTCGCCCATCGTCGCGATTTCGGCGTCGATCAGCAAGGGAACCGAGACGCCGCCGTCCGCCTTGCGCGCGAACGCCGCGGAGGTCAGCAGTCCCTTGGCCTCGGCGTCGGAGAGACAGATGGCGATGCGCTCGACCGGCGCGTCGGCGTCGAAGGGCAGCCAGGCGGCGCCCGTCTTGGCGATGGCGATCTGCGCGATTAGCAACTCCGGCCCGCGCGCCATCCAGAGACCGACGACATCGCCGGGGCCGACGCCGCGTTCGACGAGTCCCTTGGCGATCACCGTCGCGAAGGCGTCGACCTCGCGATAGCTGTAGCGGCGCTCCAGCGTCATCATGGCCATGGCGGAGGGCGCGGCGGCGGCGGCGGCGGCGAAAATCTCGCAAAGCAGTTCGTCGCGCAGCAGCCGCGGATCCGCCTTGCCGCGCAAAATCGCGCCGGCCGGGGCCGCGGAGTGGAAAGCGCCGCCGCCATTGGCCGCGCGCGCGGGAGCCGCGTCTTGCGTGAAATCGTGATGCAGCTCGTTCATATTATGGATAATTCCGCTAGTCAGGATCGCTAAGGGCCGGGCGCGGCCTTGGCCCCGGCGCACCCCTCTATCACAGACGCCGCCCTCCTCCTATGCCGCGGCGAGACTGAACGAAGGCTGAAGAGCGGGGCTTTCTCAAGGCGGGGCGTTGTCGCCGAGAGCGCCGCCGCCGCTTCGATGCGCCGGACCGATGAGGTAAATTGTCGCGCTACAGTTGTTTTTTGATCTTAAGCCAATATGTCGATGGGGTTGGGGCGGGGCGCGCGATGTTGCGCGAGCCCGATCGCCGACGAAAAACGTCCAAAAGCAGACAAGGAGTTTCGAGCATGGCGCGAATGACTGATTTTAGGCGCACACTATGCTGCGGTTTGTTTCTCGCGGGCATGGCGCCGGCGGCGGCTTTGGCCGGCGAGCAGGTCGGCGTTCTGGAGTGCCACCTGTCGGGGAACGGCATAACGGTTTTGATCGAGAATCAGGCGCTGGACTGCGTTTACGAAGACGAAATAGCGGGCGGCAGACCCCAACATTACATCGGCAAACTGACCAAGGTCGGCGCGAATATCGGCGTGAACGGGCCGGGCGATCTGGTTTGGGGCGTCGTCGCGGAGACCAACGCGCTCGCTCCGGGCGCGCTGACCGGCGATTATGCGGGGCCGGAGGCTTCGCTGAGGGTCGGCGTCGGCGGCGGCGGCGCCATTCTCGTGGGCGGCTCGAACAACACGATATCGCTCCAGCCATTCAACGTCGAAGGTGGAGAAGGCCTCGGCCTCACCGCCGGCGCCGAGAACGTCGCTCTGACCTTTGTGCCGGATGTGCCCCCGCCGCCCCTCAAGCACAAGGTCCACGCCGTGTTCTGGGGCCACTTGCACGCCGCCATTCACCACACCAACGAAGCCATCGAGGCGGGCAAGCAGGGGCACGCGGAGGCGGTCGCGCATCATGCCGAGGCGGCGCTGCATCATGCCGAGGCGGCGGAGAATGTTAGGGCCAATCCGCATGTCAACGAAGCCATCGGCCATCTCCACGCCGCGATCAAGCAGGGCAAGGAAGGACACGCCGAAGCCGCGACGAAACACGCCGAGCAAGCCCTGACGCATCTCGAAGCCGCGAGGAAATAAGGCGGCCCGGACTAGAGCGCTTTCCGTTCGAACGGAATTGTTCGAACGATAAGAAACCGCTCAAAATCAAAATGCTGGAGCAAGCTCTTATCGAAAAAGTCTATCAACTTTTTCGGAGCTTGCTTTAACGCGAATAAGTGAAGCGATTGGAGGCGGCTCTTCCGGCGGAAGCTGGAGAGCCGCGAACCGTCTTTCCGGCGGGGTTGACAGCGGGCCGCGATATTCCCATAAGCGTGGGGCTTGAGGCTCCGGCGTTCGCGGGGCCTTTGTCCGAACCACCTCGCGGCGCGTTCGGACCCGTGGGGGAATGTCCCGAGCGGCAAAGGGGGGGGACTGTAAATCCCCTGGCTATGCCTTCGTAGGTTCGAGNNGGTTCGAGTCCTACTTCCCCCACCACGCAAGGCGTGGTTTACCTAAATCCGGTTGGAGGACTTGCCGGCCCGTGCGACGGCGCGGGCCGTTCATTCGAGCGTAGGCAGTTGGCATAGGCCGGCGGTTTATTGCCGTTTTTGCCCCGCCGGCAATGCAAATCCCCTTGAGGCATGGTTTGGCCGCCCACCAGCGCCGCCCAAAGCAGCGCGACAGTGGCGATCCGGCGCGCGCGTCGATAACGCTGCAACGCCTTCAACATCTTCCCCTCCACGCAACCACCGCGTGCGCCGCGGCGCGGCTCGCCGGCCGCATATTGACGTAGGGCGCTCGCCTCGCGGATCAACAAAGCTGTGTGCGCGTCAATCGGCGAGTTCGGGCCGGGGGAATTTTCCGACCGGCAAAAGGGGCTGTAAATCGCCTGGCGATGACTCCCCCACCGCGCTGGACTTTAAGGGCGGGTCAGCTGCGCAACGCCTTGACCTGATGCGCCTTGCACTCGGCGCTGAACGCGTCGAATTGGCCGTAGGCTTGCTCGCTATCGCCATAGCCGATGCAGGCGAAGCGATAAATCAGCTGCCCGACGAAGCCGGGCGCGAAATAGCCGGAGTGAACGTCGGGACGCCCCTGTGTGACATAGAGCCAAAGCAAGCGCAGATGGCCCGTCATCGACAGATCGCACGACTCGCCGGGCCGCGCGTTCGTCACCACGCCTTCGCCGTTTTCGATACTATCCGTGCAGTCAAAATAGGTCAGCCGCTGCGCGAAACCGTCCTCGGACTGGGCCGCCTCGAGCTCCGCGTAAAGCTGCGAGAGCGTGTGAGAGCCGACACGCAATTTATCGAGGCTGACGCCCTTGGTGATCCCCCATTCCGTCAAAACGCCGACGTTTCCGAGCCGGAACCCGAATCTTCGTTGCATGGTGGGCAGGGAAAAGAAATTCGCGGTCGTCGATATGTCGAGCAGAACCTCATCGCCTTCGTTGCTGAACAGATGCGCTTCCTGAAATCTGATAAGCGAGGAGCGCAGCGCGTTCGCCCGCCCCGACAGCAAGACCTCCGCCGGTATGTCAGGCGACACGAGCACCAGCCGCCGCAGTCGAAGCGCCTTGCCGATATGTGATAGTTCTGTGTCGTCCGCATGGGTCGCGAGGATTTTTTCTCCGGCCGTCATTGCTTTCATCGCCGTCATCGCCGCGGGCGAAAATACGTCGGTGAGGATGCGCACGGCGTTGGTCACGACGTAGCCGCCCATGCTGTGGCCGATGAACGAGAGGTCCGCCCGGACTTCGGTCTTGCCCATTAGTGTTTGCTGCTTGGCCAGCGCGTCATCGAGAAGGCGGATGATGTCGACAAGATCGGGCACGCCATAGGTCGTCGCGCGGTATCCATCGCGGAAATAGACGATGAGTCGCAGCAAATACAGGGTGATCGGTATGATGGCCATGAACGCGGTCGCCGCGGTGACCAGCATTCGAACGATGCGCGCGACGTCGCATAGCTCCAAGACAAAGTTTACGAAATAGACCGAGGCAAGCGCGGCGCAGAGAGTTCCGAGCAAGAAGATGGGCGAAGCGGCGAACCCGCTGCGCCAGGGCGTTCCCATTCGTTCCGAGGGCCAGCGATAACCGACGCAGACGACGCCGCGGTCGTGCAGCGTCTTGTCGCCATTCACCGATTGAAACGATTGGGCATAGGTGCTCAACACCGCGTCACGCGGGCTATTGAAGCCGTGAACAGTGATCACGAGCTTTGGGGCGTCCTGTCGCGCGAGCGTTTCGGCGATCCGTTCTATCGCCTGTCGCGGGTCGCCCAAATCGACGCAATGATCTGGCGCGGGGAGCGTTTCGCCTTTGTCGTCGAAATTATTCGGCGCCGTGCTCTCAATAAAAAACGCCGGGATAGCCGGCGTTTTTCCGTCCGCTTGGACCTCGTAGGCGGTAAAAAAATGAGTCGCCGACATGAACGGCCTCCCCGAAATAACCTATAAACAAATGGGCGTTGGATGATCCGCGCGCCCTTCGACGTTCAGATTGCCGCATTTTGGACGAGGCGGCAACGCCTGACGATGTCGCGTCGCGGCGTGTTTTCGCGCCCGAAAGCCGCGCGGGGTTGCAAGCGATTTGACAGTTCAAGGACTTATGAGCATTTTCCGTCGCGCAAAAGATGTGTCCGACGAAGCTGAAGATTTCCCGATGATTCCCTGGCTCCTGCTCGACACGGCGCGAATTCCCGGCGGCGGCGAACTGCGGCTCAAGCAGCGCGGCGGCGAATTTTCGATCATGCTCGGCGATATCGAGTTGATGAACAGCCGCCTCGGCGGCTCCGAGGAGGCGCTGGCGACGCTGTCCTGCGAGCGAATTCGCGCGCGCCCCGGCGCGAGGATTCTGATCGGCGGGCTCGGAATGGGCTTCACGCTGCGCGCGGCGCTTGGAGCGCTGGGCGAGGGGGCGCGGGTCGATGTGGCCGAACTGGTTCCGGCTGTCGTCGCCTGGGCGCGCGGACCGATGGCCGAAGTCTTCGGCTCGAGCCTGACCGATCCACGCGTGAAAATCGTCGAGGCGGATGTCGGGCGCGTCATTCGCGCGGGACGCGGGGTTTTCGACGCGATCCTGCTCGATGTCGACAACGGCCCGGACGGCCTCACTTGCGCCGCCAACGACGGGCTTTACGACATGCGGGGCTTGCGCGCGGCCCATGCGGCGCTGCGGCCCGGCGGCGTGCTTTCCGTTTGGTCAAGCGGGCCGGATCGGGTATTCGCGGGGCGGCTGGGCAAGGCCGGTTTCTCCGTCGAGGAGGTCAAGGCGCGGGCGAAGGGCGGCGGCGGCGCGCGGCATGTCATTTGGATCGCCACGCGCGGCGGCTAGAGTGCTTTCGGCAAAAGTGGACGCCGGTTTTGCCTCGGAAAGCACGACAAAACAAAGGAATCTAGAGACTTTCCGGTTCAATCTAAACCGGAAAGTCTCTAGCGCGCGATGTGCGACGGCGCACGGTGTCCGCGCTCCTTTGCGCGCTAGATGATGTCCATGCCCTGGGACGAACCGAGTGGGCATGAGCAAGGGAGCCTCCGATGTCAGCCATCCTGAATCTTCTCGGCCTCGACAATTACGAGAATCTGGTCAGGTTGCTCACCACGCTTCCGCATACGTTTTGAGGCCGACGATAATTATTTCGCCCGACGCGAATCCTTTTCCTCGATCCCCGCCTTTTATCGGTTGAGGGCCTTCCTCGACCAATGAGACTGGAGATCGGATATGCTTTACGTCAAGAACGTGCCGAGCTGGGAGCGCGCGGCGAGATTCGTCATGGGCGCCGGGTTGGGCGCCGTCGCCGTCACCTAATACGGCGCCACACCGATCGGATACGCTATCGGCGCCATGGGAGTGATGGCCGCGATGAGCGGCGTCCTGGGCTTCTGCCCGGCCTGCGCTCTCGTCGGACGCAAGCTTCGAAACTGACGGCGGAGGAATGTCGATCGCGGCGAACCGACAGGATTTGGTCCTTTGCGCCCAAAACGGGGACGCGGGGGCGCTCGACCGGCTTCTGATCGAGTGCGGGAGCGACGTCCGCCGCTACGCCATGCGCCCCGCCTGCGCCGGGCGCGGCCCTCGTCAGGGAATATCTTGTCGGAGAAAGCTTGGGGGAAGCTTCAACGGAAGCGGGCGGCGCGCCGTCCTCTCGGGCTTCGCTTGCATCGCCGCGTCGTCGGCGGCGGCCGCGCCGCCGCCGCTGCGGACGAACAGCTCGCAATTTATCGAGATGCGACCGGTCAAAGCGCCTCCGCCCATGCGGATCGCGCGGATCGACGGGGGGGGGCTGACCGACCTCGGCTCCTTCCGCGCGCGTCGCCGGATATATCACCGGCGAGGCCGACTGGACCGCCGCCGATGGGCTCGCTTTGTTAAAATATTATATGGCGCGGGACGCCGACTGATCGTGTTTTCGGCGCGCTTCAGCTCGCGGGCTGCTCCACCACGAACTCCAGCGTCGCGCCGCCCGCCGTCGGCGTCACGCCCGCCGCCCGCGCGTCGGCGAGCTTGTCGAGCCGAATCAGCGCGAGGCCGTTGTCGCCATTGCGCGAGCCGGCGACGCCGATCTCGATTTCGCCCGCCATCACCTTCGTTCCGGGCGGTGGAGCCTCGCCTTCCACGTGATATGGCGTCACGCGTTTGCGCGCGAGATTGCGGTGTTTGGTGCGCGAGACGACTTCCTGGCCGACATAGCAGCCCTTGGTGAAATCCACGCCGGCCAGGAGGTCCATGTTGGCCTCGTGCGGAAAGGCGTCGCCATAGGCGAAATCGACCCCGCCCCGCGGCACGCCCGCCGCGATGCGCGCCGTCTCGTAATCCTCGCGCGAACCTTTCGCCTCCAGCGCCCCGCGCGGCGCGATGAGCCGCCAGCCCAGCGCCTCGGAGCGGGGGTCGCGCGCCAGCGCCAGCGCGGAAACCTCCGGCCTCGCCTCGCCGAGAACGGCGTAGACGGCGAGTTCGTCGCTCTTCGACGTGAAGCTCACCGCCGCGCGGAGCTTATAAAAGCCGAGGCGGCGCAGGAGATCCGCCTCTAAATCCCGGGGGCAATCGAGCAAATAACGGCGCGCCTCGCCTTCGCCATCGACGAAAACCAGGAAATCGAAAAGTATCTTGCCTTGCGGCGCCAGCAGCGCGCAAAAGCGGGCGTCGCCGGGGGCGAGTTTGGCGATGTCGTTGGTGACGAGATTATGCAAGAATTTGGTCGCGTCGGCGCCGGCGATTTCGACGACGCCGCGATCCTCCAGGCTGATGACTGCTGACATTGTGTCTTATGCTCCAACCGCGTCCGTAAAGCGTCGCGGATTGTTGTAAGAGAGACGGGCGAGGACAATGACGGGATTGGAGCCCTACGGGCGCCGAGGGCCGTCAGCGCGTTCCGCGCGATATCGGTGGAAAAGCAAGCCGCGCGACGAACATCGTCGCTCTAACATGCGCTAGACATAGTTTTCCCGCGGGACACTGCAAGCGAGGCGCCAAGGATGGCCAAAACTTTCGACATGGTTCTCTTAAACGGCGCGCTCGTCAATCACGACGGCGAAAGCCGCCGCGACATCGGCGTGACCGGCGGCAAAATCGCCGAAATCGGCGATCTGTCGCGCGCGGACGCGGGCGAGCGGATCGACTGCGCGGGGCTGCACATTCTTCCCGGAGTCATCGACACGCAAGTGCATTTTCGCGAACCGGGCGCGACGCACAAGGAAGACCTGGAGACCGGCTCGCGCGCCGCCGTGCTTGGGGGCGTGACGGGCGTGTTCGAAATGCCTAACACCAAGCCGCTGACCACGACCGCCGCCGACATCGCCGACAAGGTCGCGCGCGGGGTGGGGCGCATGCATTGCGACTTCGCCTTCTGGGTCGGCGGCACGCATGAGAACGCCAGGGACATTCCAGAACTGGAACGCCAGCCGGGCGCCGCGGGGATAAAGGTCTTCATGGGCTCCTCGACCGGCTCGCTGCTCGTTCCCGACGACGAGGGGATCGCGGCGATTCTGGCGCGGACGCGCCGGCGCGCCGCCTTCCACAGCGAGGACGAGGCGCGGCTCAAGGAGCGCGAATCTTTTCGCGTTCCCGGCGATGTATGGTCGCATCCGGTTTGGCGCGACGAACTCACCGCGCTGACCGCGACGCGGCGGCTGCTGCGCATCGCCCGCGAGGAGCGCGCGATCATCCATGTGCTGCATGTCTCGACGCGCGAGGAGATCGAACTGCTGGCCGAGCACAAAGACATAGCCAGCGTGGAAGTCACGCCGCATCATCTCACCCTGAGCGACGCGGATTTAGCTCGCCTTGGAACGCTCGCGCAGATGAACCCGCCGGTGCGCGGCGAGGCCCATCGCGAGGGGATTTGGCGCGGGGTGGGGCAGGGCGTCGTCGATATTCTCGGCTCCGATCACGCGCCGCATACGCTGGAGGAGAAGGCGCAGCCCTATCCGCGAAGCCCGTCCGGCATGACGGGCGTGCAGACGCTCGTCCCGCTGATGCTCGATCATGTGAACGCGGGCCGGCTGAGCCTCGCGCGCTTCGTCGATCTCACCAGCGCCGGGCCGGCGCGGCTGTTCGGAATCGCCGCCAAGGGCCGCGTCGCCGTGGGCTACGACGCCGATCTGACCATCGTCGACATGAAGCGCCGGGAGACCATTCGCAATGCCTGGATCGCCTCGCGTTGCGGCTGGACGCCCTATGACGGGCGCGAGGTCACGGGTTGGCCGGTCGGAACTTTCGTACGCGGCGCCAAGGTAATGTGGGAGGGCGAGTTGACGACGCCCGCGAGAGGCGCGCCGATTCGTTTTCACGCGGCGCTGTGACGGGGCGCCGCGCAAACATTGGAACGGGCAATGCGAATCCTGGCGATCCGCGGCAGTCTGCGCGCCGCGTCCATTAATGCGGCGGTCTTGGAGGCGGCGGCCCTGCTGGCGCCGGCGGGCCTGAACATTGTCCAATACAGCGGACTGGACGAACTGCCGATTTTCAATCCCGATCTCGACAAGGACTTTCCGCCCGATCCGGTGCGGCGATTGCGCGAAGATGTTGGCCTTTCCGACGGCTTGCTGATCGCCTCGCCGGAATATGCGCATGGAGTCGCCGGCGGCCTCAAGAGCGCGCTGGACTGGCTGGTGGGCGGTCCGGAGTTTTACCAAAAGCCCGTCGCGGTTTTGAACGCCTCGGCGCGCGGTTCACGCGGACGCGCATTTGCGCGAAACGCTGGTCACCATGGCGGCGCGGTTGATCGAGCCGGCCTCGATCACCTTGGGCCTGCCGACGGCCGGCGTCGTCGCGGCCGGCATCGTCGCCGACCCGCTTCTTCGAGGCGAGCTTGCCGAGGCGTTGCGACAATTCGCGCAAGCGATCCAAGGATGCGCGGAGCCCGTCGCCTAGCCCGGAAGGAACTCGCTTCGCGCGACGAAAAATGCGAATAGATTGGCGCCAATCGAAAGGGCCTTGACATGATTCCGTTTCATCGGCGCGTCGCGGTGGCGGCGGGCTTCTTGATCTTCGCGTCGTCGGCGGCCGACGCCGCCGCCTTCAAGGCGGCCTATGCGGCCTGCCAAGACAAGGCGGTGTTCAAGAAGGCACTGACCCTTCCTGGCGACAAGGACGGCAAAAAGGCCGGGGAGTTCCTCAAGGGCCGGATCGACGCGCATGAATGCCTGCTTTTCACCCGCGGCCAGCAGGTCTCGGTCGACGAGCGCGATGGCAATCTCTGGTGCGTGCGGCGGGCCGGCGACCTCGATTGCTATTGGACCATCGACAAGGTGGTCGACCTCAACCCGCCGCTGACCTCGACCGGCGGCGCGGGAAGCGGCCAATCCGGCGGGAAGGGGGGGCGGCATTAGGAAGTGTCGGATGAGGGCGGTCGCCGCGCTATCCGATCGCGCGCGGGTCGTCCGCCCGGCGTAGCGTCCGCCCGAGGCCGATCGCGAGCGCGAGGCCCAGCGCCGCCAGCGCCGCCATGGCGAGATAGCCGCGCTCGCCAAAACTGGTTTGCAGCGGGCCGCAGGCGAGGGTGGCGAGACTAAGCCCGGCGGCGACGGACGCCGCCAGCCAGGCCTGCGCCTGCGCATAGCGGCCGGCGCCGACGAGGCGCGCGAGGAGATAGGCGGGGCCAAGCTGCACCGCCGCGCAGGAGAGTCCGTGAAGCGCTTGCGCGGCGAATATGCCGACCGTCCCGGGATCGCCGGCCATCAGCAGCCAGCGTAGCGCCGCCGCCGCGCCGCCAAGCGCGATATGCGTCGCGGCGCGACCCTCGCCGCCGAACCAGCGGCCGGCGAGCAGAAAAAACCCGACCTCGGTGATGAGCCCCGCCGACCAGGCCAGCGAGACGAAGGTCTCGTCATGGCCGCTCGCCTTCCAGTGCAGCGCGCCGAAGGCGAACACCATCGCGTGGCTGGCCTGGATCAGCGCCGCCGCCGCGATCGTCAGCGCCACCANNAAGGCGATGAAAGCGCAAGCGGCGGCGGCCAGGGAGACGCCGCACAGCAGCCAGGCCAGCGCCGCGTTCGGCAGCGCCCGCGCCACGGGTCCGCTCGCCAGCAGGAAGAACAGAATCGAGACCGAGCCCCAGCCGCGCACGAAGGAATAATGCAGCAGCGGGCGATTCAAGGCGCGCCGCCGCGCCGCCGCGCCGAGAATAATGCCGTCCGCCAATATGTTGATCGGTCCCTGCGCCAGCGCCACCAAGGCGACCGTCGCCAGAATGGCGGCGAAGCCCTTTGCAAACCCCGTCAGGCCATAGGCGAGGCCGGCGCAAAGCGCGAAGCCGACCAGAAACTCGCCGTGGCGTCCGTCGCGGTCGGCGCGGCGCGAGGCGAGCAGCATGGTCAGAATGCGCAGCAGCGGCGGCGCCGACAGAATCGCCGCGATCTCGTCCGCGCCGAGGCCGCGCGAATGCAGCCACAGCGGAAAGAACGGCAATTGCACGCCGACGATGGCGTAAATCGACGCCGTCAGCGCCGACAGCCGCCATTCCTCGCGCTGGTCCTCGGCGCGCGCTGTCACGACGGACGACGACAGGCTCACTCCATCGCCGCCGCTTTGAGGATGCAGACCATCGTCGCCTGCGCCGGCGTCTTGCCCGAATTGCGGATCACATGCGGCCGGTCGCAGCGGTAGCGCAACGTCTCGCCGGCCTTCACCGTCTCCACGACGCCCGCGACCTCGACGCAAAGCTCGCCCTCGCGCAGCGACAGGCTTTCGACCGAGCCGCGCTGATGCGCCTCGGACTCCAGCACCCCGCCGGGCTCGGCGTAAAACTCATAGGCTTGCAGCCATTCGACGGTCTTGATCCAGCCGATGATGGCGAGCCGGCATTTACCGTCGTCGGAGACCAGCATCGGCGTGTCGGCGCGCGCGGTCTTTTCGAGAAAGGGCGCGTCCTGCGCGCTTTGCAGCAGGCCCTCGATCGACGCGTCGAGCGCATGCGCCAGCCGCCAGATTGTCGCCAGCGTCGGATTGGTCTCGTTGCGCTCGATCTGGCTGATGATCGACTTGGCGACGCCCGATTGCAGCGACAGTTCCGACAGCGACAGATTGTAGGCCTTGCGCAGACGCTGCACGGTCGCGCCAAGCTGACCCGACAGCGCGAGCGCGCCGGCTTCGAGAATTTTCTGCTTGTCGCGACCCTCGACGCCCATGGCGTTCGCCTCTCCAGTCCCGCGATGGACGGAGTAATAGCCGATTTCGTTTGAAATATCGAACGGGAAAGCGTCGAGTCGACGCCGGCCGCGAACAGCGCGAGGATTCGCCCCGCGCGGGGACTGTCATGATCCCGCAATGCGAATCTGGTGATTAGTCCTAGCGGCTTGGATCGCCGGCGCGAAACGCGCCCGCATGGACACGGATTTCGCAATGGATGACCCTGCGGCCACCAAATATCGCACTCTCTTCCTCTCCGATCTGCATCTCGGCTCGCGCGGCATGCAGGCGGACTTTCTGCTGGATTTCCTGCGCCATAACGAAGCCGACACGGTTTACCTCGTCGGCGACATCGTCGACGGCTGGCGCCTGAAGAGCGGCTGGTATTGGCCGCAATCCCATAATGACGTCGTCCAAAAACTGCTGCGCAAGGCGCGCAAGGGCGCCCGCGTCGTCTATGTGCCCGGCAATCACGACGAATTCGCGCGCGACTATGTTGGCCTTGTGTTCGGCGGCGTCGAGGTCGTCGAGAGCGCCGTGCACGAGACCGCCGACGGCAAGAAAATGCTGATTATCCACGGCGATCAGTTCGACATCGTGGTGCGCAACGCGCGCTGGCTCGCCTTTCTCGGCGACTGGGCCTATGACTGGGCGCTGTGGATCAACACGCAGTTCAACCGTCTGCGCCGCGTTTTCGGCTTCGGCTACTGGTCCTTCTCCGCCTGGGCGAAGCTCAAAGTGAAGGACGCCGTGAATTTCATCGGCGATTTCGAACAGACTTTGGCGGCCGAAGCTGCCAAGCGCGGCGTCGACGGCGTGATCTGCGGCCATATCCACCACGCGACGATCAAGACCATCGATGGCGCGCTCTATGTCAACATCGGCGATTTCGTCGAAAGCTGCACGGCGATCGCCGAACACGCGGACGGAAGATTCGAGATCCTGCATTGGCGAAGCACGGCCGAAGAGCGCGCGCCCGCGAAGGCCGAGCCGTCGCGACTAACCGAAAGAGCCGCCGCCTGATGCGTATTTTGATTGCGACGGACGCATGGCGTCCGCAAGTGAATGGCGTCGTGCGTTCGCTCGAGTCGATGGCCCGGGCGGCCGGCGCCATGGGCGCGCAATTCGATTTCGTGACGCCGCGCGATTTCAATTGCATGCCGATGCCGACCTATCCCGAGATCGATCTCGCCTTCGCGACGCCGCACGCCGTGCGACGCCGTCTCGACGCGAGTTGCGACCATGTGCACATAGCGACGGAAGGCCCGGTGGGCCTCGCGGCGCGCGCTTGCTGCCTGCGCGATCGCCGCTGCTTCACCACGAGCTACCACACGCGCTTCCCCGAATATATTCACGCGCGGACGGGCGTGCCGTTGATCGCGACATACGCCATGCTGCGCTGGTTTCACAACGCCGGCGGCGGGACGATGGTGTCGACGCAAAGCCTCTCGCGCGAACTGCTCGCGCGCGGCTTCAAGCGGACGTTGCGATGGTCGCGCGGCGTCGATCACACGACCTTCAACCCCGCCGCCGCGATCCCGCTCGACTTTCCGCGGCCGATCTTTCTTTACGCGGGCCGGCTCGCGGTCGAGAAAAACCTCGACGCCTTCTTGTCGCTCGATTTGCCGGGAACAAAGCTCGTCGCCGGCGACGGCCCGGCGCGCCGCCGCCTCGAAGCGCGATATCCGGACGCGCGCTTTCTCGGCGTCAAGACGGCGAGCGAACTCGCGACTCTTTACGCCAGCTGCGACGCGTTCGTATTTCCGAGCCGCACCGACACTTTCGGCATGGTGTTGCTGGAGGCGATGGCCTGCGGCGCGCCGGTCGCCGCCTTTCCGACGCCGGGGCCGCTCGATGTCGTGGGCGCCAGCGGCGCCGGCGTGCTCGACGAGGATTTGCGCGCGGCGGCGCTGAAGGCGCTGACGATCGACCGCGGGATCGCCCGCGCCCATGCGCTGACCTTCACCTGGGAAAACAGCGCCCGGCAGTTTTTGGACAACATCAACGTGGCGCGCGGCGCCCCGCTGCTCGAGGAAAAGCCCTCACCCGGAGAAACGAACGCGGCCGGGTTGAGGAAAATGGGACTGCCGATATAGGGCGATGCGCTAAGGGCTATTTGGAGGGGCCGCGCGACGGCGCGGCTTTGTTTCGGGCGGCCCCGCCAAGAATCTTCAATCCCCGATTTCCAAACCGCCCGGTGTCATAGCCGTTTCAATATATTATAGCCAACCAGGCCGCCAACAAGCACCCCGACGAGGGCTCCCGCTACCCCCGCGACAGCCGCGCCCGCGACCCCGGTAAGAACAGCGCCGGCACCGGCAAAAATGTAACGATTTTTTCCAAGGTTGGGATTTCCGTCATTGCCAAGGTTGGGATTTCCGTCATTGCCTGTGTTTGTCATGGCTCCTCCATTCCCGATCGCCTGATCGCACCCCCGAATTTCGCCGCGCCTTCGTCAAATAGCCCCCTTCGGGACGTAATCAACACAGGCGCGACCGCCGGCCAAAGACGCCTTCAATTGGCCCGAAACATGCTTTCGTTCCCGCAAACAGCTTTTGTTCAAAAGGGAACACGCAATGTCTGACGCAAGCGAGACGCCCAAGGGCTATTTCATCGATTGGGACGGAAAACTGCGCCCGATCGATCAGCCCGGCAAGGGCTTGCGCTGCGAGGTGGATTACAAGGCGAAATATGTGATGGTCTTCAACAAATACGGCGGGCTCGATCACGAATCGACATGGTATCCGACCGAAGCGGCCGTCGAAAAGACGGGGATTAAAGTGGTCCACGCGGACATCGGGGAGCCGATCCGGATTTCGTCGATCGACTGATTTTCCCGCCAAGACCCGAAGCCGCGCGCGGTGGGAGGTCGCTTAGCGCAATCCGTGTTTTGGACGAAACGCCCAATACAGCAGGGCGACGAAAGAAATGACGACGCCAAACCAAAGGACCACCTGCGCGATCTGCTCGTCGTTCACGCCTCGACTATAAAGGGCGAGGCCCAATCCGACGATGACGAACCACAATGGAGCCTGACTGGGCTCGGGCGCCTTGAGCGGCCTTCGTTGATTTGCGCCTTCGGACATCGCCGTTTCCCCTTCGCGTTTCGCGACTCGCCGCGGTTGGCGAACGCTGATTAACTGTCGCGACCGCTCGCCAAATCCAGCATTTTGATTTTGCCGGCGCCGTGTCCGGCCCAATGATTCGTCAGGAGAACAGCGAAAGCTTATGTTCGAGCGGAAGATGATCCAACCGTGACAAAGCGGACAGGCGCGGATCGGCGGGCGGGCGGGATTCCGCGACCGGCGTGGGCGCCTCGCGCGGCTTTTCCGGCTCGCGGGGCGGCGCGGACTCTTGCACGAGGCTCGCGACGCGGTTTTCCAGCCGGGCGATGGCTTCGAGCAGCGTCGTCGTTTCCGCGGAGCGCTGGCGGCGCGCGAACTCCATCAGAAACCAGCGCCCGCGCGCCGTCTCCATGACGGCGGCCTCGATGCGCTCGAAATCCTCAGGAACAATGCCGGTCGGAAGCGTTGTAACCGTCATGACGCCAAACCCGCTGCGAAAAACCTTGCCGGCCTCAAAGTCGAATCACCGCCGGCGGGAGCGAGATTACGACGATATCCGCAACAACGGGTAAAACCGCGGCCGGGCAAGCGCCATTGCGACCGTGGTTTTTTACTGTTGCATCAATCCGCGCCCTCCATTCTCCCGTAAAAGGGAGGAGCGCCTCTCCTCACGGCGAGGTCCAGGGATAGGTCCATGTCTCCGTGAGCGTCCGCGTCCCCGCGCGCAAAAACAGGCGCAGATCGGTGGTTTGGCCCGACTTGACGGACACATCGAACATCGCGCGCAACCCGTCGATATGGGAGTTCGCGATGAGGCTGGTGCGCAGGATCTGCCCGTTGGTGGCGGTGGCGACGACCTCGACCTGGCTCGGATCGGGAACATAATAGGCCATGTCGCCGCCGGCGAAGTCGACCAGGAAGCGGCGCGCGTTGACCGTGACCGCCTCGGACGAGCCCAGCGCGCGCGGCGGCGCGCGAAAGGTGTTGATCGCGCGCCCGTTGGGCGAGAGCCGGGCCAGATCGAGACAGGCGGTTATGCGATAAGCGTAGGTGAAGGCCTTGCGCGGCTCCGGCGAGACAGCCGGCGTCCAACTCGCGACGATATTGTCGTTGGTCTCGTCCTCGGTGGAGAGTTCGATCAGTTCGATCCGGCCGTCGCCCCAGGGCTCTTGCGGCTCGACGAAATAGCTCGGCCGCGCTTCATAGGCGAGATCGAGATCTTGATAGGATTCGAAGGCGCGGTCGCGCTGCATCAGGCCGAAGCCCTTATTGTCCTTGTCGACGAAGGAAGTCGTGCGCGCGCTGGTCGGGTTGGAGAGCGGACGCCACAGCCACTCGCCGGCGCCGCTCTGAATCAGCAGTCCGTCCGAATCGTGCAGCTCGGCGCGAAAGCCGTCCTGTATGCGATGGTCGTTTTCGCCGGTCAGGTACATCGATGTGAGCGGAGCGAGACCGAATTTCACGTTCTCCCGCCGCGGGAACAGCGTCGCCCGCACGTCGAGGACGCTCTCGTGCCCCGGCGTCAGCTCCAAATGGAAGGCGCCGGTCGCGGCCTCCCCATCGAGCAGCGCATAGATCGTCGCGCGCGAGGCGCCCGCCGAGGGCGTCTCGATCCAGAATTCGCGAAAAAACGGAAAGCTTTCCTTGTCCGTGCCCGCTTCGACGCAGAGGGCGCGCGCCGACAGGCCGTATTGCTGTTCGCGTCCGAGAAACCGAAAATAGCTCGCGCCCAAAAACGAGATCGCCTCGTCGTTCACATCGGGATCGTTGAGCGGAAAATGCAGCCGGAAGCCGGCGAAGCCGAGATTCACGGGCGGATCTTTCGACGGCTTGACCCGGCCGTAGTCGAACAACGCCGGAGAATAGGGAATTGGCGAGGCCAGCCCGTCGCGAATCATATTGATCGTGACCGCGCGCCGATAGAGGAAGCCGAGATGAAAGGTCTCCAGCCGGAAAGGGCCGCCGGTCTCGCCGAGAAGGGCGCGATCCTTCCGAAAGCGGATGTCGCGCCAATTGTCATAGTCGAGTTTGTCGAAAGTCTCGGGCAGCCGCGCCGGTGGATCCTCGAACGGCGCGGCGGCGAGTTCGCGAGCGCGGTCGATAACCTCCTCGAAGCCGAAACGCGGCGACTTGAGGCTCGCGCCGCCCAAACGCTGCGTGGGTTGGGCAAAGACGACGCCCGGCGCGCCGGCCGCGGCGATGGCGCCGAGCATCTGGCGGCGAGTGAATGCGCTCATGTGGCCTTCCTAAGCGACCTCTCGTCGCGGTTCGTCGCGGCGCGGAAACTGGCGTATCCTCCGGCGCCGTGCAAAAGTCACGCGGCGCGGAAGGTTCCGTTGCCTAGCCGGCTTCGCGCGCGCATGCAAGGCGGCGCGACGAGTGGTCGCGCGGGCGGTTTCCCTTTTTTTCCATGAGATTAGGATGACGGGCGCCGAGCCGTCGCGTCTTCATGTCGGCTCGCCGCTAACCGAGTCGCGCGCGCGAGGCGCGGATTCGTGCTTTTCGTAAAAATTATATGTCCTGATCGCGGATCGACGGCTTCTTCTGAATGCGGATCGACGGTCGAAATTTTCTGACAGCTCTAAAAAATTCCAGTTTCTCATCGCGAGTCCCGAACGTCGCATCCGCGCGCATGTTGACGGAAATGAGTTGGATCCGCCGATCCGAAAGGGAGCAAACTCTCTCTATGTCTTCCATTTGAATCGCTTTCGCCAGAATACGATCCACGGGTTGTTTGGAAGTAATCGGTTTGGGACCGTAATTCCCGTGTCATCCACGCTAACGCCAAAAACCTCGGTGATAAAACTTTCAATACAAAACAACGATAATAGCATAAATAGTAGTGTTAATACCGATAGTTCTTTTGTGACCGCGATAATTAACGTAGCAATTGAACTGATCATCCATGTAAGATAGCGCGGGAGAGAGCGAAACCTCGTGCTTTGAGCGGAAGAGTTTTGCTCGTTCGCGCCGTCCATCATCGCTCTCCAAATAACATGCGTATAGACCGCATGAAACGACCGCTATATTGATGCCCTGGTGGACTCGGCCTCGCTTGAGGCTCGCCGCATTATGCGAAGCGTTCCATGATTTTAAGCGCGGCGCAAGGCGAAAGGCGCGAGGCGCCGCCGCGGGGAATGGCGCATGAATATTTTGCCGCGGGTCGAAGAGGCCATGCGGCTTCATTGCGATGGCTCGCTCCCGGACTCGAGAATCGAAAAAACGCCGGAAATGTATTTCCGCGCCGAAATTCCATGGCGGAGGCGCGGCGCGAAGCCCAGCCAATGGAGCGGATCGCATTGTTTTCAACAGCGGTCGCGAGACCGTCGTCTCGCCCCTTGACAAAGACGGGCCCTTCGGTGAAGTTGAACATGGCTGCAAAGCTGAAAATAAGGACGCCGTTAAATGGCGCAATCAAAAGAGGGAGTTAAAAATGGGTTTTCTCGTCCCCATCTGCATGCTTGCCATGATCGTCATCTGCGCCGCTACTCTGACGCGCCTCTGATTACGACGGTAAGCGATTGATCGGCCCCGCCTAGCGGTCCGGTTCCGCGCGAAATGGATGTCGGCCTCCACGCTGTCGCGGCGTAGAGACTCACACAAAAATGGTTGATCGGCCTCGATGACCTTGTAGCCCCAGCTTCCCAAGGCTTTGGGAGTTACAAGGTTGTTCGAGGTCGATCAAGCATTCCGCGTTTTAGTCGGCGATTTTTTGTCAATGCATTTATTGCGGCGAGCGCCGCGGCGACGAGCGCGTAAGAGCGTTTCGAAACACCCCTGGCCGCCTCTCGTTAAACAACCAGCGACGCGTGGGTGATAACGACAACCAAAAGCGGCGGCGAGGTCCCGGAACAAGTCCGGCGTCGCCACCGCGCTGTTTATATGTCCGTTTGCTGGACCGCTAGGGGCCGGCAGCCACAACGGGTCCCGGCTGACGCGTCAAGGATCAGCCCGCGCCCCTACGCAAACTCCATGATCACCGCGTCGACCGCGAGGCTGTCGCCCGCCTTGGCCAAAATCTTCTTGACCGTCGCGTCGCGTTCGGCGCGCAGCACGTTTTCCATCTTCATGGCCTCGACCATGCAGAGCGCCTCGCCGGCCTTGACCTCCTGGCCCTCCACCACGTCGATGGTCTTGACGAGGCCGGGCATCGGGCACAGCAGGTGCTTGGAGATGCCGGCGTCCTTCTTCTTCGGCATCAGCGCGGCGAGTTCGGCCTCGCGGATGGTGTAGACGCGCGCCGCGACGCTGACGCCCTGGTGCGACAGTTCGAAGCCGTTGAGGATCGCCTTGGTCTGCACATAGACCGGCCGGCCGTCTACCTCGCCCTGGAACAGCAGATCGCCAGGACGCCAGTTCGAGGTGACACGATGCGCGCGCCCTTCTTCGCCTTCGAAACGCACCAGCAGAGCCTCGCCTTGCGTCTCCAGCGTCACGCCGAACGGCTTGTCGCCGAGCAGGCAGACGCGATTGCGCGCGAATTGCACCGGGGCGCCGTTGCGTAACTGGCCGGAGATGCGGCGCTTGCGCTGATTGCCGATATGGTCGATCAGCGTCGCGACCGCCGCCAGCACATGCGCCAATTCGCCCGCCGGCTCCGGCTGGACGAAGCCGCCCTGATATTCTTCGGCGATGAAGCCGGTCGACAGCCGCGCCTCGCGCCAGCGCGGATGCATCATCAGCGACGACAGGAAGGGGATGTTATGGCGGATGCCGTCGATCACGAAACGGTCGAGCGCGTCGGCCTGCGCCTGGATGGCGGTCAGCCGGTCCGGCGCATGGGTCACGAGCTTGGCGATCATCGGATCGTAATGGATCGAGATTTCGCGCCCTTCCGTGACGCCGGTGTCGTTGCGCACGGTGATTCCGCCGGCGCTCTTTTCTTCCGGCGGGCGGTATTTCACGAGACGGCCGATCGAGGGCAGGAAGTTGCGGGTCGGGTCCTCGGCGTAAATGCGGCTCTCGACCGCCCAGCCGTTGATCTTCACGTCTTCCTGCTTGATTTGCAGCGGCTCGCCGGCGGCGACGCGGATCATCTGCTCGACGAGATCGATGCCGGTAATGAGCTCCGTCACCGGATGCTCGACCTGCAGGCGGGTGTTCATTTCGAGGAAGTAGAAGCTCTTGTCCTGGCCGGCGACAAACTCCACCGTGCCGGCGGAATTATAATCGACCGCCTTGGCGAGAGCCACCGCCTGCGCGCCCATCGCGGCGCGGGTCGCGGGATCGAGCAGGGGAGACGGCGCCTCCTCGATGACCTTCTGATTGCGGCGCTGGATCGAACATTCGCGCTCGCCGAGATGGATCACATTGCCGTAGCTGTCCCCGAGCACCTGGATTTCGATGTGGCGCGGATTGACGATGAATTTCTCGATGAACACGCGGTCGTCGCCAAACGACGACGCGGCTTCCGAACGCGCGCGCGTAAAACCCTCGACCACTTCGTCGGCCTTNNCCGAGATAGCCCGGCACGACGCTGACATTGGCCTTCGAGGCGAATTTCTTGGATTCGATCTTGTCGCCCATCGCCTCGATGGCGCGCGGGTTGGGACCGATGAAGACGATATTGGCGTCGGCCAGCGCCGTGGCGAAGGCCGCCCGTTCGGACAAAAATCCGTAGCCGGGATGCACCGCCTCGGCGCCCGTGCGCTTGCAGGCGTCAATGATTTTGTCGATCAGCAGATAGGACTGCGCGGCCGGCGGCGGGCCGATATGCACGGCCTCGTCGGCCATTTCGACATGCAGCGCGTCGGCGTCCGCGTCGGAATAAACGGCGACGGTGGCGATGCCCAGCCGCCGGGCGGTCTTGATGATGCGGCAGGCGATCTCGCCACGATTGGCGATCAGAATTTTACGAAACATAAGCGCCCCGATTTTAAGCGACGCGCCCGCCTCCCACTCCCCCGGAAACTGGCGGGCGCCGATTTTATTGTCTTTTAGTTTTCGTTTAGGCCTTCGCTTCCGCTTCGTCTTCCGGCCGCTTCGATTGCACCTTGTCGATGATGCCGAAGTCCTTGGCCTCTTGCGCCGTCATGAAGTGATCGCGGTCGAGCGTCCGCTCGATGGTGTCGTAGTCCTTGCCGGTGTGAAACTCGTAGATCTCGTTGAGGCGGCGCTTGATCTTCAGAATGTCCTCGGCGTGGCGCTGAATGTCCGACGCCTGGCCCTGGAACCCGCCCGACGGCTGGTGCAGCATCACGCGCGCGTTGGGCAGCGCGAAGCGCAGACCATGCTCGCCGGCGCACAGCAGGAGCGAACCCATCGAGGCCGCCTGGCCGACGCACAGCGTCGACACCTTCGGCTTGATGAACTGCATCGTGTCGTAGATGGCGAGGCCCGAAGTCACCACGCCGCCCGGCGAGTTGATGTAGAGGAAGATTTCCTTCTTCGGATTCTCGGCCTCGAGAAACAGCAACTGCGCCATGATCACCGAGGCCATGTGGTCTTCCACCGGGCCGGTCAGGAACACGATGCGCTCACGCAGCAGCCGCGAGTAAATGTCGAAGCCGCGCTCGCCGCGCGACGTGTTCTCGATCACTTGCGGGATGAGATATTGGTTGTAGACCTCGATCGGATCGCGCATCTCTCAGAAAACCTCTCTCGTCCCCGGTGCATCGGGCGCCGCGCCTCTTGGAGGCGAAGGCGCGGCGTTCGTCGTCAGCCTCTAGTCATATTTCATCCGCGCGGCAAGGCGCAAAACCGAGCGGTAAGCTGCGAAAACGGCGCCGTTGCGCCATCACGCGGCGGCGGACGGCTTCTCTTCGTCCTCGGCGAAGAGCTCTTCGCGCGTCACGGTCTTGTCGGAGACCGCGACGATTCCGGCGAGGTGGGCGACCACCCGCTCCTCGTAGATCGGCGCGCGGAGCGAGGCGAGCGCGTTCTCGTTCTTGCGGTAGAAGTCCCAGACTTCCTTCTCCTGGCCGGGGAACTGCCGCGCGCGTTCGACCACGGCGTCGGTGAGATCCTTCTCCTCGACCGTGACGCCGGCCTTTTGGCCAATCTCGGCGAGCACCAGCCCCAGGCGCACGCGACGCTCGGCGATGGCGCGATATTCGGCGCGCGTCTCGTCCTCGTTCTTATCCGCCTCGGGCTCCGCTTGGCCGGCGCGCTGGCGTTCCGCCTCATAATCGCGCCAAATGCCCGCGAACTCGTTTTCCACCAGGCTCGCCGGCAGGTCGAACTTATATCGGGCGTCGAGAGCGTCGAGCAGCGCGCGCTTGAACTTGTCGCGCGAGGCCTTTTCGAAGTCGGCCTCCAGATTGCCGCGCACCGCCGTCTTCAGCGCATCGAGCGAATCGAAGCCGTATTTCTTGGCGAATTCGTCGTCGATCTCGGCGGCCTTGGGGGCTTCGACGGACTTGACCGTCACGTCGAATTCGGCGTCCTTGCCGGCGAGATTCTTGGCCGAATATTCGTCGGGGAAGCGCGCCTTGACGAGGCGCTGTTCGCCTGCGGCCGCGCCGTCCAACTGATCCTCGAAGCCGGGGATGAAGGAGCCGGAGCCCAGCACGAGATCCACGTCGCCGCCCGTGCCGCCTTCGAAGGCGACGCCATCAAGCTTGCCGGTGAAGTCGATGGTCAGCTTGTCGCCCTTCTCGGCCTTGGCGCTTTCCGCCTTCGGCTCGTATTCGCGAACGCGGTCGGTCAGAGCCTGTATGCTCTTCTCGACATCCTCGTCGGTGACCGGAGCGATCGGACGTTCGAGCGAAATATCGTCGAAGGAGCCGAGTTCGAAGCTCGGCAGCGTCTCGAAGGTCACGACGAAGGAAAAATCGCCGGCCGCTTCAAGCGCCTTCTCGACCTCGTCCTGGCCGCCGGGGAAATCGAGCTTCGGCTCGGCGGCGATGCGCAGCTTGTTGTCGTCGACGATCTTGCGGTTGGCCTCGTTGACGGCCTCCTGCAACACTTCGCTCATCAGGCTTTTGCCATAGAGCTTCTTGAGGTGCGAGATTGGCGCCTTGCCGGGGCGGAACCCCTTGATCTGGGCTTTGGCGCGCATCTCGGCGAGCTGAGTCTCGAGCTTGGCGGCGAGATCGCCCGCCGGCAGCACGACCTTGAATTCCTGTTTCAAGCCCTCGGATAGGGTTTGCGTCACTTGCATGTCATTCGCCTTCTGCAACGTCAATTTCGATCGGCGCGCGAGCCTTTTAAAAGGCCTCCGGCGCCGGAGCATCGTGTCCAAATTCCTCGTCGCCGAAGCGCTCGAAGCCTCTTCAATGGCGGATGCGCCTTGGTGCGGGCGGAGGGACTCGAACCCCCACGACTTGCGTCACCGGAACCTAAATCCGGCGCGTCTACCAGTTCCGCCACGCCCGCGACGGCCGCCGTTCGGACGCGCTACAGCCCATCTTCAATAACCCATATAGCAGAAAAGGGCGCCCCCTAAGGACACCCTTCGGCCGGCGCGTCGCGCCGCTCTATAGCATGGGAGAACGGCGATGCAGCAGAAATTTTGCCGGGCGCGACTTCCCGCGCCCGCCTTACGCCGCCGCCCTGAGCGCGAGCGGCCCCTCGTTCCCGAGCGGCGCCCGCGCGCCCGCCGCGCCGACCCGCCCTTGAGCGCCGCGCAGCGCGCCCGGCGACAGCTCCTTGCCGAGGAAACGCGCCTCGTCCACCCATCCCGGCAAGACGAGGCCTTGGGTCGGCGCCCGCTCGAAGCCGAAGCGCCGGTAATAGGGCTCGTCGCCGACCAGCAGCACGGCGCGGTGATTGCGCGCGCGCGCCCGGTCCAGACCAGTCTCGATCATCGCGGCGCCAAGGCCGAGCGAGCGATAATCGCTGGCCACCGCGAGCGGCCCGAGCAGCAGCGCCGCGCGCCCCGGCCCGGCCTGGATCGGCCACAGCCGCAAGGTCGCGACGAGCCGCGCGCCGTCATGCGCCGCGAGCGCAAGGCCCCGCGCGGGAAGACGCCCGGCTCGCAGCTTCTCGCAGGTCTTCAGGAAACGCGCCGGTCCAAAACTCGCGTCGAGCAGCTTTTCGCGCGCGAAAACATCGTCCGGCGATTCGTCGTCGATGACGAAGCCGGCGGGCGCGAAAGCCGCGTGGGGCGCGGCGTGAAGGGCAAGATCAAAGGTCATCACTGCCTCCATCGGAAGACAAGCGACCCTCGCGCCTCGCGCTGGACAAAGCAGCGCCGGCCGGCCGGGACAGGGGGAACGAAGTGTTTCAAGACTCTCTCCCGCTCGCGCAAGAAAGACCGCTCAGATCACGAAGGATTCCAACGGCGCGAAGCCGTTGAAGCAAATCGAGGAATAGGTCGTCGTATAGGCGCCCGTCCCCTCGATCAGCACCTTGGCGCCGATCTCCAGACTCACGGGAAGCGCATACGGCTCCTTTTCGTAAAGCACGTCGATCGAATCGCAGCTCGGCCCGGCGATCACGCAAGGGGCAGCCGCGTCGCCGTCGAACTCGGTGCGGATCGGATAGCGAATCATTTCGTCGGTGGTCTCGGCGAGGCCGTTGAACTTGCCGATGTCGAGATAGACCCAGCGCAGCGTGTCCTCTTGCGACTTCTTCGAGATCAGCACCACTTCCGCCTCGATCACGCCGGCGTTGCCGACCATGCCGCGCCCCGGTTCGATGATCGTCTCGGGAATGCGGTTGCCGAAATGCTTGGACAGCGCGCGAAAGATCACGTTGCCGTAGGTTTTCACCGCCGGCACGTTATTGAGATATTTGGTCGGGAAGCCGCCGCCGAGATTGACCATCTGCAACTGAATGCCGCGCTCCGCGAGTTCGCGGAAAATCGCCGACGCGGACGCCAGCGCGCCATCCCACATGCGCGGATTGCGCTGCTGCGAGCCGACATGAAACGACACGCCATGGGCGGCGAGGCCGAGCGCATGGGCGTGTTCCAGCACCCGCGGCGCCATCTCCGGCGCGCAGCCGAATTTGCGCGACAGCGGCCATTCGGCCCCGGCGCCGTCGCACAAAATGCGGCAGAACACCTTGGAGCCGGGCGCCGCCCGGGCGATCTTCTCGACCTCGGCCTCGCAATCGACCGCGAACAGCCGCACGCCCAGCGCATGGGCGCGGGCGATGTCGCGCTCCTTCTTGATGGTGTTGCCGAAGCTGATTCGGTCGGGGCTCGCCCCGGCGGCCAGCGACATTTCGATCTCGGCCACCGAAGCCGTGTCGAAGCACGAGCCCAGCGTCGCCAGCAGGGAGAGCACCTCCGGCGCGGGATTGGCCTTCACAGCATAGAAGACGCGCGTGTCGGGCAGCGCCTTGGCGAAGGCGCGGTAATTGTCGCGCACGACATCGAGATCGACGACGAGGCACGGGCCAATGTCGCGGCCTTCAAGACGGCGCGCGCGCAAAAATTCCTGAATACGATCGGTCATCGCGGCATCCCCCCAACGAAGGGCGCGGGCGAGGCCGCGCCAAGAAACAGGCTTCGGTGGACAACAGACGTCCTTCGCTCGCGCGCGTTGGAGACGCGACGAACGTTGTAAGTCCGCGATCCTCAAGATCGACGCCGCGCGCTAAGTCGCGCGACTGCGATCCGGTGATGCGCCGTCGGCGATCCAATGGAGACAGAAATGCGCATGACGCGCATGACGGTCATCTGGATAGCCATCGTTTGGAAGGGGGTTTGGTCCCGTCCGCACGCCCGGCAAGAAAGACAAGCCTCTTCGGTAAGTCGACCTTTGGAGGGTCGACAGAGACGAAAAAGCCCGGTCCGTCGTTGCTTTAAGTCGCGATCCTCCGCTGAAACGGAGTTCGCCGGTTCGCCTCCGGCTGCCGGTTTTTTCTGAAGGGTGGTTAACCGGCCTCTTGTCCGGATCCCCACCAACCGACACACGACCACAGGCACGTGCGATTTGGGCAACTCTTTAGATACGCGCATTTTGACCGATGACAAGCGTTTTTTGGGCAACAGCGTAATTTTTACGCAGCCAGGCGCCTAGCGCTTGGCGGCGGCGCCCATATCGTGTTCCACGAAGTCTCGATGGCGCGCGAAAAAGGCTTCCCGCGAGTTTCGCCGGTCGGTCAAATCCATGGGCGAAACGAGAGATCGTTCGATTCGGCGGACGGAGTTTCGCGCCGGCCTTTGACAAGCTCCCGCCCGCCCGGCATTACAAACAAAACCCTTCACGCCGGATAAAAGCCAGAATCATGAGAGCCGAACGCTATAATTTCGCCGTGACCGAGCCCAAGTGGCGCAAAATCTGGGAGGACGCGGAGGTCTTTAAAGCCGGCGCGACTTTGGACGCTGGCGCGCCCGAAAAGCCCAAATATTACGTGCTGGAGATGTTTCCCTATCCTTCGGGACGCATTCACATGGGCCATGTGCGCAATTATTCAATGGGCGACGTGATCGCCCGCTTCATGCGCGCGAAGGGCGCCGACGTGCTGCATCCGATGGGCTGGGACGCCTTTGGCCTTCCCGCCGAGAACGCGGCCATGCAGGGCAAGCGCCATCCGGCCGAATGGACCTACGCCAATATAGCGGCGATGCGCGCGCAGCTGAAATCCTTGGGCCTCTCGCTCGACTGGTCGCGCGAGATCGCGACCTGCGATCCCGCCTATTACGGCCGCCAGCAGCAGTTGTTTCTGGATTTCCTCAAGGCCGGGATTGTCGTTCGCAAACAGTCCAAGGTGAATTGGGATCCGGTGGATCACACCGTGCTCGCCAATGAGCAGGTGATCGACGGGCGCGGCTGGCGCTCAGGGGCGCTGGTCGAGCAGCGCGAATTGACGCAATGGTTCTTCAAGATCACCGATTACGCCGAGGAACTGCTGAGCGGGCTCGATACGCTAGAGCGCTGGCCCGACAAGGTGCGGCTGATGCAGCGCAATTGGATCGGCCGCTCGGAGGGGTTGCTACTGCGATTCGCGCTTGAGGCGCCGGCGGCGGGCGCGCGCGAGGTCGAGGTGTTCACGACCCGCGCCGACACGCTGTTCGGCGCGAAATTCGTCGCCGTCGCGGCGGATCATCCGCTCGCGCAAAGCCTTGCCGCCGGCAACCCCGCGCTAAAGGCGTTTATCGACGAATGCCATCAGATGGGCACCTCGGTCGCGGCGATCGAGACGGCTGACAAGAAGGGCTTCGACACCGGCCTCAAGGTCGTTCACCCCTTCGACGCCACATGGCTGCTGCCGGTCTATGTCGCCAATTTCGTGTTGATGGATTATGGGACCGGCGCGATTTTCGGCTGTCCGGCGCACGATCAGCGCGACCTCGACTTCGCCAATAAATACGGCCTCGGCGCGACGCCCGTCGTCTGTCCGGAAGGCGTCGATCCCGCGACGCTCGAGATCATCGACACGGCCCATGATGGCGAGGGCCGACTGGTCAATTCGCGCTTTCTCGACGGTCTCAGCGTGGCGGCGGCCAAGGAAGCGGCGGCGAGCCGGCTGGAGCAGGCGGAACTGTTCGGCGCGCCCCAGGGCCGCCGCAAGGTCAATTACAAGCTGCGCGACTGGGGCGTCTCGCGCCAGCGCTATTGGGGCTGCCCGATTCCGATCATCCATTGCGAGAGCTGCGGCGTCGTTCCCGTGCCGGCGGCGGATCTTCCGGTGAAGCTGCCGGAAGACGTGACTTTCGATCAGCCCGGCAATCCGCTCGACCGCCATCCGACGTGGAAGCACGTGGCTTGCCCGACCTGCGGCAAGCCCGCGCGGCGCGAGACCGACACGATGGANNGCATCGAGCACGCGATCCTGCATCTCCTGTACTCGCGCTTCTTCGCGCGCGCGATGCGCGATAGCGGCCACGGCGCGCTGGCCGAGCCTTTTTCGGGCCTCTTTACCCAGGGCATGGTGGTTCACGAGACCTACAGGATGAGGGGGCCGAACGGCGCATGGCTCTCGCCCAAAGAGGTGCGTACCACTGATCCTTTCACCCTAGATCGTAGTCTTCTCAGCGGCGGTGACGCGATAGGGAGACGCCGCGCGTTCCTCATCGAGACCGGCGAGGAAGTAGACGTTGTCGGCGTCGAAAAAATGTCGAAGTCGAAGAAGAACACCGTCGACCCCGACGACATTATCGCGAGCTATGGCGCCGACACGGCGCGGCTGTTCGTGCTGTCGGATTCGCCGCCCGACCGCGACGTGATTTGGTCCGACGAGGGCGCGCAAGGGGCCTGGCGCTTCGTGCAGCGCCTTTGGCGCATCACCGGCGAATTGGGCCGCGTCGCCGCGCCGCTGAACGCGCCCGCGCCGGCGGAGTTCGTCGGCGAGGCGCTCAAGCTGCGCCAGGCGACGCATCGCGCCATCGCGCAGGTCACCGAGAACATCGAGCGGCTGCGCTTCAACAGCGCCATCGCCCGCATCCGCGAATTCGCCAACGAACTGACGACGGCGCTCGACGCGGTGACCGAGGAGGGCGTGGCCGCCGATCTCGCCTTCGCCTTCCGCGAGGCGGCGCGGACGCTGATCGTGCTGGTCGCGCCGATGACGCCGCATGTCGCCGAGGAATGCTGGGCCGATCTTGGCCATGAGGGTCTCGTCGCGCAAGCGTCGTGGCCAGTCGCGGACCCCGCGCTGGTCGCGCAAGACATGGTGAATCTGCCGGTGCAGGTCAACGGCAAGAAGCGCGCGGAGATTCTCGTCGCGAAGGACGTGGACGAAGCGACCGCGCGCGCCGAGGCGCTGGCGCAGGACGGCGTGCAACGCGCGCTGGAGGGCAGGGCGGTGAAGAAGTTCATCCTCGTGCCCAACCGCATCGTCAACATCGTGGTTTGATCGGGGCGGCGCGCTAATGACGGGAGCAATATGACCACGGTCAAAAAGGGCGACGCGGAGGGCTTCGTCGACGCGCCGCCGGCGTCCGTCTTCCTGTTTCTGCTGCATGGCGCGGACGCCGGGCTCGCGCGAGAGCGCGCGCTGAGGCTTGTCTCCCGGCGCGTCGACGACCGCCACGATCCGTTTCAATTCGTCGAGATGAGCGGCGACGCCATCGCCGCCGATCCGCTGGCGCTCGTCGACGAGGCCAACACTGTCGGGCTGTTCGGCGGGCGCCGCGCGCTGCTGGTCGAGACCGGCGCGAAATCGGTCGCGCCGGCGATAGAAATGCTGCTCGCCGCGCCGCCAAAGGATTGCAGCGTGATCCTGACGGCCGGCGCGCTGCGCAAGGACGCGCCGCTGCGCAAATTAGTGGAAGGCGCGAAGCTCGGCGCGGCGATAGAGTGCTCGCAGGACAGCGACGCCGATCTGAACACGCTGATCGACGGCTTCCTGGCCGCGGAACGGCTCGCCATCACCGGCGAGGCGCGCGCGCTGTTGCAGGCGGCGCTCGGCGAGGACCGGCTGATGAGCCGCGCCGAACTACAAAAACTCGCGCTTTATATGCGCGGCCGCGAGCGCGTCGAGGCGTCGGATGTGAGCGAAATCGTTGCCCACGCCTCCGTCGTGGCGACGGACGGCGTGGTGCTCGACGCCTTCGCTGGCCGCATGCGCGCCGCCGGAGCCGATTTCGACGATGCGCTGGCGCGCGGCGGCGATCCCACGATGCTGATCGTCAACGCGCTGCGCTACGCCATGGCGCTGCATCGCGGCCGCGTCGGCGGCGGCGCGATGGCGGTCAAGCGCGCCGGCTTCTTCGGCGTGCCCGACGCCGCGATAGAAATGCATCTGAAGCTGTGGCCGCCGGCGCGCCTCGCCGCGACCGTCGAGAGACTGCGCGAGGCGCAGACAAGAGCGAGGGCGCATGCGGATGTCGCGAGGCTGGAGGCGGCGCGCGCGCTGATGCACATAGCGAGCGCGGCGGGGGCGAGGTAGCCTCCCGCGCTTACTTCTTCGCCGCCACTTTCTTCGCCGCAGCCTTTTTCGCGGGCGCTTTCTTGGTCGTCGCCGCCGCTTTCTTCACCGGCTTGGCGTCGTCGAAAGGCGTCTCGTCGCTGTCCGCTATCGCCTTCTTGGGCTTCGCGGTCGTCTTCGCCGCCGCCTTCTTAGCCGGCGCCTTCTTCTTCACCGGGCCGCCCTTTTCCTCGATCAGGCGGATGGCCTCTTCGAGGTTCACCTCGTCGATGCTCATACCCTTGGGCAGCGTCGCATTGACCTTGCCGAGGTTCACGTAATGACCAAAGCGGCCCTCGCGCACGGTGATGACGCCGCCTTCTGGATGCTCGCCGAGCGCGCGTCCGCCGGCGCTTCCGCCGCCGCCTCCCGCGGCCTTCGCCGCCAGCAGCGGGATCGCCTGTTCCAGCGTCACCGCCGCCGCGTCGGTCCCCTTGGGCAGAGTGGCGTTGATCTTGCCCCAGTTGACATAAGGCCCGTAGCGTCCGGCCTTGACCGATACCGCGCCGCCGTCGGGATGGTCGCCGATCACGCGGCCGGGGTCGTTCGACGCGCCGAAGCGCCCGCCGCCGCCCTGTTCCTTGGTGACGATCAAATCGATGGCGCGATTGGCGCCGATGGTCAGCACATCGTCGTCGCGGCCGATATTGGCGTAGGTCTTGCCGTGCTGCACGTAAGGGCCGAAGCGCCCGATGCCGGCGACGATGGGATCGCCGGAGGTCGGGTGCTTGGCCACCTCGCGCGGCAGCGACAGCAGCGCGATCGCCTGTTGCAGCGTCAAATCGTCCGGCTTGATGGTTTTGGGCAGCGACGAGCGTTTGGGCTTCTCGCCGCCCTCGACCTGCTCGCCCTCTTGCACATAAACCCCAAAACGCCCGTCGCGCAGCGTGATCTCGGCGCCGCTCTCGGGGTCTTGCCCGAGCACCTTCACGCCAGGGCGCGCGTTCTCGGCCGCGTCGCCGGTCGGCGGCGACAGCGTGCGGGTGAAGCGGCATTCGGGATAATTCGAGCAGCCGATGAAGGCGCCGTATTTGCCGAGTTTGAGCGACAGCTTGCCGTTTTCGCAAGAGGGGCAGCCGCGCGGGTCGCCGCCGTCCGCCTTGGCCGGGAAAATATGCGGCCCTAGCAGATCGTTGAGGCTGTCGAGCACTTGCGTCGTGCGCAGCTCCTTGGTGCCGTCGACGGCGGCGGAAAAATCCTTCCAGAAGTCGCGCAGCACCGTCTTCCAGTCGATCTCGTTGTTGGAGACGAGATCGAGTTTTTCCTCGAGGTCCGCGGTGAAATCATATTCGACGTAGCGCGTGAAAAAGCTCTCGAGAAAGGCGACCACCAGCCGGCCCTTGTCTTCCGGCACGAGACGCTTTTTCTCGATTCGCACATAGTCGCGCTCGCCGAGCACGGCGACCGTGGAGGCGTAGGTCGAGGGCCGGCCGATGCCCAGCTCCTCGAGCTTCTTGACCAGCGAGGCTTCGGAATAGCGCGGCGGCGGC
>PLZT01000486.1 GCA_003152255.1 Methylocystaceae bacterium
GTCGTGGCGTCGCTGGCGTCGCGCATTCTCGGCCGTTTCGCGGCGGAGGACTTGCGCGCGCAGGACGGCTCGGTGATCGTGCCCGCGGGCACGATGATTCAGGAATGGCATATCGAGCCGATCAACGCCGCCGGGATTCAGGAGGTGAAGATCCGCTCCGTGCTGACCTGCGAGGCCAAGAACGGGGTCTGCGCGGCGTGTTATGGGCGTGATCTGGCGCGCGGCGTGCCGGTCAACATGGGCGAGGCGGTCGGCGTCATAGCGGCGCAGTCGATCGGCGAGCCCGNNTCCACATCGGCGGCGCGGCGCAGCTCGCGGATCAGTCCTTCACCGAGTCGAATTTCGACGGCGTGATCCATATCCGCAACCGCCATCTGGCGCGCAACGGGGATGGCGATCTGATGGTGATGGCCCGCAACGTGGCGGTGGTCATCGTCGGGCCGGACGGGACCGAGCGTTCGGTCACGCGCGTGCAATATGGCGCGCGGCTGAAGGTGGACGAGGGCGACAGCATCAAACGCGGCGCGCGCATCGCCGAGTGGGATCCCTATACGCGTCCGATCCTTTCCGAGATCGACGGCGTGATCGGCTTCGAGGATCTGGTCGAGGGCCAGTCGATGGCGGAAACCGCCGACGAGGCGACCGGCATCACCAAGCGCATGGTCATGGACTGGCGGCTCAACCAGCGATCCGCGACCTTGAAGCCGGCGCTTGTTATCAAGGGGCCGGACGGCAAGATTGGCAAGCTGCAACGCGGCGGCGACGCGCGTTATCTCGTGCCGGTCGACGCGATCCTCTCCGCCGAACCTGGCCAGAAAATCCAGGCCGGCGACATCATCGCGCGTATTTCGCTCGAGAGCGCCAAGACGCGCGACATCACCGGCGGTCTGCCGCGCGTCGCGGAACTGTTCGAGGCGCGCCGTCCCAAGGATCACGCGATCATCGCGGAAATCTCCGGCACGGTGCAGTTCGGCAAGGACTATAAGAACAAGCAGCGCCTCAGCATCGTTCCGAGCGAAGAGGGCGCCGATCCCGTCGAATATCTGATCCCGAAGGGCAAGCACATCCATCTGCAGGATGGCGACGTTGTCGAGAAGGGCGATTACATCGTCGACGGCAATCCGGCGCCGCACGACATTCTGGCGATCAAGGGCGTCGAGGAATTGGCCGCCTATCTCGTCAACGAGATTCAGGAAGTCTACCGGTTGCAGGGCGTCAACATCAACGACAAACACATCGAAGTGATCGTGCGGCAGATGCTGCAGAAGGTCGACATCGTGGACTCGGGCGACACCCCGTTCCTCGACGGCGAGCAGGTGGACCAGACCGAACTCGAGGAGGCCAACGCCAAATGCCTCGAGGAGGGCAAGAAGATCGCGACCGGGACGCCGGTGCTGCTCGGCATCACCAAGGCGTCGCTGCAAACGCGGTCCTTCTTCTCGGCCGCCTCCTTCCAGGAGACGACGCGCGTCCTCACCGAGGCCGCCGTCAACGGCAAGGTCGATCCGCTGGTCGGCCTCAAGGAGAATGTCATTGTCGGCAGGTTGATTCCGGCCGGCACTGGCGCGGCCATGTCCAAGTTCCGCGGCATCGCCAATGGCCGCGACGATCTGATCATCACCCAGCGCGCCGAAACGGCGGAGGCTCGGCCCGCGACGCCAAGACTGCCACCCGCGGCGGAGTGAGCTGCCGCCCGCGGCGGCGTGATAGTCGGCGCGCCGGTTTGACTTAAGCGGAAAGGCCGCCCTTCGGGGCGGCCTTTTCGGCTCCACGAGCGCCAGGCTTTTCTAACAATAATCGCCCGCCCGGTCACAAAATCGCCGGACTATTCGGGCGTTGTTAACTTTAGAGAGGCACTTCTCGATAGGGCGCGGCGTTCGCGCGCCCCAGTCTCACGCTTGCGGGCTTTATCGCAACTGGAGCGATCCCTTGTTGAAACCGACCACTTTTCGCTTTTCCTTTGGCCCGGCGCCGCGCGCGCCGCTTTGGGGCGTCCTTGCCGCGCTGCTGGCCGCCATGCCCGCAGCCTTCGCCGATCCTTACGACGGTCAGGCGGAATGGGCGCAGCGCTATGACGCCGCCGAGCGCCTCACCGTATCGCGTTCGACGACGCCGATCCTCTCGGCCCAAACGGTCGCGGCGACCGAGGAGGCGATCCGACAATATCAGGAGATCGTCGCCAATGGCGGCTGGCCCAGCTTGCCGGCAGCCGTGCAGTTGCGGCTCGGCTCCAATGGGACCGCGGTCTCGACGCTGCGCAAACGGCTGATCGTCTCCGGCGACATCGCCGCCGAGACCGGCTACAGCCCGGTGTTCGATTCCTATGTCGAGGCGGCGGTGCGCCGCTTCCAGGCGCGCCACGGCATTAACGAGACCGGCGTCGTCAATCAGCAGACCGTGACGGCGCTCAACGTGTCCGCCGAAACGCGGCTGCGCCAGTTGGAGACCAATCTGGTCCGCTTGCGCAGCTTTTCGCGCGATCTCGGCAATCGCTACGTGACCGCCAATATTCCGGCGGCGTTGGTCGAGACGGTCGAGAATGGCGCGGTCGTGACGCATCACATCGCCGGCGTCGGCAAGATCGACCGGCAGTCGCCGGTCATGCAGACCAAGGCGATCGATATCAACTTCAACCCGTTCTGGACCGTGCCGGCCTCGGTCATCCGCAAGGATTTGATTCCGAAGATGCAGGAGGAGTCGACCTATCTGGCCGACCACCATATCCGCGTCTACAACAAGGAAAACCAAGAGCTGCAGCCGGAGCAGATCAACTGGCGCTCGCTCGACGCGATGAACTACCGCTTCCGGCAGGACACGGGCGGCGATTTCAACTCGCTCGGCGTCGTGCGCATCGACATCGCCAACCCCT
>PLZT01000153.1 GCA_003152255.1 Methylocystaceae bacterium
ACAATTTGCACCCGCGCTTTAGAGCTACTCAGACCCCGACTTCATCCACTGAGGCGGAGGGAAGCCCATGAGCCACGACATGCATCTCAGCCTGCCCGACGCGCTGTGGAACGCGTTGCAGGCGCATTGCCAACGCACCGGCGAAAGCCTCAATCATGCGGTCGCGACGGCGCTCGCCGAGATGCTCGACGTCGAACATCATACGATCTATCAGGTGTCGACTTCGGGCGCGCTAGTCGAGGGCGTTTTTGGCGGCTGCGTGCGCGTCGCCGATATTCTGCGCCATGGCGATTTCGGCCTCGGCACTTTCGACAGTCTGGACGGCGAAGGCTTGCTGGTCGACGGCAGATGCTGGCAGGCGCGCAGTGATGGCTCCGTTCACGAGGCGCCGCCAGACGCACGCGCGCCCTTCTGGGTCGCGACCCATTTCGTCGCCGATCAGACGCATGTTCTCGACGACATCCGGGACTGGGACGACCTGACCCGCCGCATCGACGCCTTGCGGCCAAGCGACAACATCTTCGCCGCCATTCGCATGCGTGGCGATTTCGAGAAGATCAGATATCGCGTCGCCTGCAAGAGCGCGCCGGGGACCGATCTCGTCAGCGCGACGAGCCGGCAAACGGAGTTCTCCTTCGAGGCGATCCAGGGAATGCTGGTCGGTTTCTGGACGCCGTCCTATGCCCGCACGATCAACGTGCCGGGCTATCATCTGCATTTCATGAGCGCTGATTTCAGCCATGCCGGCCATGTGCTCGATCTCTCGGCGAAGCGCCTCACGGTCGAATTGCATCTGGAATCCAACCTGCACCTCGCCTTGCCTGAAACCCCCGCCTTTCTCGCCGCCGATCTCAGCCATGACCCGAGCGCGGCGCTCGCGAAGGCCGAAGGCGGAGAGCGCTGAAGAGACGGTTCTCAGCCCTGGAGACACCTTTCCATGAACGACGTCACCACACGATTTGTACAAAACCGCACGTTAGCAGGCCATTCGATTGCCGATTGCCTTTGACGAGAATTCTGAAATAGGTTTTTGCAAGGGGAAACTCCCGGAATCCGTACAGGCACGAAAATCATTCACTAACGAACGTTTATCAAAGCCCATGAAACAACTAGCGTTTTCGCTTAGCGTGCAATTTTGAACAGATCGTGTAGTGACCCCTTATCCTGACGGGCCGCCTGGCGTTTGGAGCAGCGACGACGGCGCAGCCGGCGAAACCCGGAACTGGCGACAGCGGCGAGCTTCCAGGTGAACATTCGAGTCGCTTTGGGGCGAACTATGCGCGGCTCCAACGTCTTTCGCACCAAGCCCCCGGCGGCGACGATCCGCCAATCGACAAGACCGACATCGAAATTCCAGTAGGTGCCGAGGCAATACCGAGTGGACAGGAGGTCGATATGTTGAACCGTATGCGGCAGATCTGGGGAAGCGGACAGGTTGTGATGGACAATGACGCCGGCATGCGCGAAATCGCTCAAGCGGCGCGCGCCAGCAAAGCACCCGTCAACACGGCATACAGTCTTGAGCCCCGCCAGACGCCCCCCAATGAGACGAATGTGAAAGGCAGGCCGGGAAATTTTGCCATCAGCAACGATGTCAATGAGAGTTTCGCATCGGAACTAAACAAGGTGCCCGTTGGGCAAATAAACATGGCTCAGAACCTTTTAAACAAAGCTATTCATGACGCGAAGACGACCAAAGACCGTGAAGCCGTCGAAAAGACATGGCGCGCCCATGTCGCCACCTATGGAAAGCGGAAATGATGAGCCGCATTGAATCGAGCGATGAGAAGGCTTAGTTTGATTTATCGAATTGGCGAGGAAGCCCTGTCCCCGCCGACTAGGAGCCCCCGAGCGCGGATGTAACGCCGGGGGTTTCTTTTGCGCGCGGAGAGGGCGTCCGCCCGCAGGCCGCGATATCGTTGGGATCATCGGTGGCGCGCCACGAATACGGGTCACGATTTACGCGCCTTCGGCACCGGTCAGGATTTCCGTCTTCGCCATTTCGGCCAGAGCCGCAGCGCCATCGCGATAGTCGGCAAAGGCGCGCCTCAGCAATCGGAGCGTCACCTCATGGGCGCGCTGTCTTTTACCCGCGCTACCATTGCCGACGCATGCGAGCAGAAGCAGAACGTCACCCTCGATGCGGTAGCGCAATTTACAGAGGTCATTCAGGCTCATTGGCCTCGACGTAAGACTAGCGGAATAATCGAACAGCGCCTCGCCAACTTCGCGCAGCCGTTGGCGGTCGAGAGGATGGGATAGTTCAAGATCGGCGGAGAGCACGGACATGGCCTCCTTGGCCTCGGTTTTGTGTGTTCTCGGGTGTCCATGAGCAGAAACGCCTTTGACGACAATAATATAGAGGGTAGCGCAAGGTTTGTGATTTTCTGTACGCTTCATTGGACGAACCATAAACGTCGTTCCATTCATGCCGATCAAAGCTCTCATTTTCCGCAGGCCTGACAGCACGAGGCAACGTCACGGGTGAAGGCCCAACGCCCTCGATCTCTGACCGCTTATCGCAAAAGCCGGCCTTCGCACAGGCCGGCAGGGCGAAAGTTCACCANNAATCACAAACCTTGCGCTGACCCCTCATACGCTCGTCATCCTGTCCGGCAATGACCGGACCTGGTGCGTCACTGCCGCGCGAGAATGCGCTGTTCGCGGCGGCAAGTTGGGGTTCAGCGGACCCGTTGGAACGAAGCGCTCGCGACGCAAGTTGACCCGAAGCCGCCATCACCGCCATTCCACACATCGCGCAGGTTCACCATGCCAAATGCCCCGTTCTGGTGGCGCGCAACTAGAGCGTCTTCTTAACGCGAACGGGTTACTGCTTCGCCAGAAACGCTTCAACTGCGGATAGTGAGGCTCGCTGTCGTTCGTCGTCGGTTCATGAAAATAGCCGCGCAACGCTCTCGCCACGCGGCCTATGATCGTCTGCAATTCCACATCAATACGGGTTTAGGGCGTTTCGCGAGTTACCATCAAGCGTATGTCGTGAAGATTGCCACAGAACATGCATTGCGCGCTCACTTCTTTACGACCGCCGCGCAAACCCGACCAACATTAGCCCAGATGCGAAATGACCGGGGCTAAGGAAATGAGGGTGAAAACCAAGGCAATCGCGCCGAAAGCCCACAAAAGACCCTTGAAACGGGAAAGGACGCCGCCGTTGATAGTAGTGGTGCTGTTGCTCATTTTGTCTCTTTTCATGGACACGCCTGCGAGAAAGTTCGCATAAGCCGTGCGCAGAGATGTCCAGGAAAGCGCAGCCTACTTACTACCAATGGATGTGGCACCGATCCTATGCAAGCTAGGCTTGACACAGGGAGTAGCGACAGACTGTCGCACGACGAAATTACGGTGACAGTTAATTAAAGCGAGGCAACGCCAACCCGAACCGATCTGCTTCGGATCAATAGCGTCCGGCTGAGAAGAATACAGAACGTTTGCGAGCGCCGCCGCTTCATCGGAGCCGATGCGAAGGCTGGCGACCACATTCGTGATGAAAAATCACGGTATGGCAGCGACGCCAGAAACCTT
>PLZT01000681.1 GCA_003152255.1 Methylocystaceae bacterium
ACAAAAATTGCAGAAGAGCCCGTTTTGAATAGCGATTGAGTGCTGGATTTCGTTCAAGAGAGCTTCCACGGATGCGCCGCAGGTGGTGAGCGGGCCGGTGACCTGAAGCATCTTGTCGAGCTTGCGCTCGTGGATCATCACCCGTGTGCCGCGGGTCAAGTAACGGTTGCAGATCGCGAAGAAGCTCATGAAGGTTGCGCCTGCGGAGTAAATCGCGGCCTTGCCAAGGAATACAAACCGACGTTGGGGCGACAGATCGCTATGGAAGCGAATATCTTCGCCCATCATACGCGCTACCTCTGGGTCTCCTCCGAGGGTCGATAGCTCAATAATGACCAGACCCTGGGCGGGAGCCTCAGCGAATTGTCTCCTAAAGTCCTTATACATCTCGTAGTCGACCGTGCCGGCCAATAGGACCCTGGGTGTATCGAAATCGTTGGCGGCCAACGGAGGCGTGCTCATGGGAATTCCTCAGGGGCGTTGAGTCCGTTCGGGTGGGATGTGCAACAGGGAGCAGTCCATCCAAGATAACATTAATTTGAAGCTGTCGCTCCAGCGGCCAGCATTTTTCCGTCGATAATCGTAAGCGTCACGGCGCGACCACACTGACAAATTTGCCGTGAATCGGCGATGATTGCTCCGCGATTGATGCGGAGTGATGCGATGAGGAATGATGATAGCCATAAGGCTAGCTTTACGCGTAGCACGATGGCCGGGGACTTACGACGCATCGAGGTGATCACGGGGACGACGCGGCGTCGAACATGGAGCGCGCAAGAAAAGGCGCGTATGGTTGCCGAGAGTGTTGAGCCGGGGGCGAATGTGTCGGAAGTCGCGCGTCGCCATGGCGTCAATCGCGGGCAGTTGTTCACTTGGCGGCGGCAAGCGATGAGAAGCGGCTCTGTTGATGGCGGCGCGAATGCGCCGACGTTCGTTCCGGTCTCCATGGCGCCATCCGAGGAGCCCGGCGTTGAACAATCATCCAGCATCGAGATCGAAATGGGCAGCGTCCGCATCCAGGTTCGCGGCGGCGTGAATGGAGCGGCGTTACGCACGGTTTTGTTGGCGGTGCGGAGCGTGCGATGATTGCGCCTGGGATGGGGCTTCGCATCCTGGTGGCGACGCAGCCGGTCGACTTTCGGCGCGGCATGGATTCTCTTGCAGTGCTGCTGAGCGAAGCGCTACGAGATGACCCATTTTTCGGAGCACTGTTGGTCTTTCGATCGAAACGAGCGGATCGAATCAAAATCCTGGCTTGGGACGGAACAGGCCTGTGTCTGTATTCGAAGCGTTTGGAAAACGGGCGTTTTATATGGCCGCCGATCCGCGACGGATCAATCACGCTGAGCGCCGCGCAATTGTCTCGTCGCTCATCGACGGTTCGGATTGACGCCGCCTGTCCACCCATGTTGTGAAAAGACCATCACGAGCGGGCTGAACACCAACAAATATATGGCTTTGTTAGAGGTTCATGGTTAGCTTTCGCTATGGTCATTCGAGACGATTCGCCATTGGATGTGCGACTTCTAAAGCAGAAGATCGTCGAGGCTGCGCGCGTCGTCGAAAAGCTTCAAACCGAAAAGCAAGCTCTCTCGAAAGAGCGCGACGAGACGATAGCGCAGCGCGACGAGGCGGTGCAAGAGAACGAGAAGCTGTTGCTCATTCTCTCCCAATACAAGCGCGCAATTTTCGGTCGGCGTTCGGAAAAGATCGACCCCGATCAATTGCAACTGCTGCTTTCACAAATCGAACAACCCGCCGTTGGCGCGGCGAACGAGAATGAAGCCCAGGGCGCGGGCGAGAACGAAGCTGAAAAGCAGCGCGCCGCTTTCGGGTCGACGATACAGCCGCGCCCCAATCGCAATCGCGGCTGTTTGCCTTCTCATCTGCCGCGCGTTGATGTGATCATCGACATCACCGACAAGAGCTGCCCATGCTGTGGCGGCGGTCTGCACAAGATCGGCGAGACGCAAAAGGAGATGTTCGACGTCGTTCCGATCCAATATCGGGTGAAGCGGATCATCCGTCCGCGTTATGGTTGCCGGGCCTGCGAGAGCGCGGTCGTTCAGGCGCCGGCGCCTGAACAGCCGGTCGACGGCGGCATGGTGGGCGAAGCCTTCCTTGCCCATGTCGCGACGATGAAGCGCGCCTACCATGTGCCGCTCTATCGGCTCGAACAGATGCTTGCGGCGCAGGGGATCGCTCTCGATCGATCGACACTGGCGCTAAGGATGGGCCGAACGGCGTAGTGGTTGAAGCCCTTGCACCAATTGCTGCTCGAAACGGCGCTCTCCTATCCCAGGCTGTTTGCCGATGAAACGCCGATCCCGATGCTCGATCCGGGTCGAGGTCGAACCAAAACTTGCCAGTTTTGGACCGTGGCCACGGATGACCGGCCTTGGGGAGGGCCAGCGCCGCCCATGGTCGTCTATGTCTTCGCCGAGGATCGCTCGGGCAAGCGAGCGAAGGTGATATTCGACGGCTTTTCCGGTATTCTTCAAGTAGACGGCTATGCGGGCTACAATTGCCTCGTCGATCCTGGTCGCGCGGGAGGGCCAGTGACGTTCGCGTTCTGCTTTGCTCATGCACGACGGAAAATCTATGACGTCCATGTCGCGACGAAATCGAAGATCGCGGCGCAGGCGCAGTTGCGCATCGCCGCCTTCTACGAAATCGAAGATCGCATCCGTGGCAAATCCGCCATTGAGCGCCGCGGCGTGCGGCTGGCCGAAACGAAGCCGCTGATCGACGACTTCAAAATCTGGCTCGAAGCGCGATTGGCGGAACTGTCGAAAAAGTCTGGACTGGCCAAGGCGATCCGCTACACGCTGTCGCATTGGACCGGATTGACACGCTTCCTCGACGACGGACGCATCGAGATAGATAGCAATACAGTGGAACGCACCATGCGTCCGATCGGACTCGGCAGAAAAAAATCATCTTTTCGCCGGCAGTCCCCGAGGCGGCGAAACCTGGGCGATCTTGTCGTCGCTCATCAACACTTGCAAACTCAACAGAATCGACCCGCAGGAATATCTCACCGACGTTCTGGAACGCATCGTGTCCGGCGGCACAAAGATCAACCGCCTTCACGAACTCCCGCCATGGGACTGGAAGAGCGCGTGCGAGGCCACGGAGCTGAAAGACGCAGCCTGAACGCTGGATCCGTTCAGTTGGACGGCAGGGCTTCCGGGACTTCCGGCGCGTCGCTCGCATCGGAATAGATCTCTTCGTGAATGACGCGCAGCGTCACTTCATTCAGATAGGTCCGCAGGGCTTGATTGAGTTCGGTGAACTCCGGCCACAGGACCGTGTCGATGAAGCCTTTCGGCGCCCGGATCACAACCGTGGTGTGTCGCTGCCGCCGATATCGATAGGGCTTCAGCCCATAACGCCGGCTCAGGGCCATGAACAACTGACGCGACCACTGGTCCGGCATCGAAAATTGCATCTCGATCGCTGGATCGCTGCGTCCGAGTTCGGCCAGACGCGCCTTGACGCGCCCCAATGCCGCTTCGGCGGCCAAGCGTTCACCCGCCGTTCCGGCGCCCGCGAACAAAGCTTCTATCTTTCGCAGTTTGTCGCGCAACTGTGACTCTGGAGACATCGCAAATCTCGCCAATGGATTCGAACACGGTCAACCCGAGCATCCGATAATCGCCAGGTCAATCGCCCAAATCGCGATGTCCACCTCAATCGCACGACTGCGCCACGCCCGCGAGAGCCAAAACCGTGATCGTCTCCCAACGCTTACTTCGCCAACCAGGTCGTCAGTTCGTCGGCACCGCCGATGTGTTGGCCATCGACATACACCTGAGGTGTCGTGCCGCGTTCGGCCGCTTGCAGAGAACTGTAGCTGACGCCATGGCTGCCCAACACAATCTCCTCAAAGCGATAGCCCTTCTCGCTCAACATCTTGCGGGCGCGAGCGCAATGCGGGCAGCCCGGTTTGCTGAAAAAAGAAATTCGTGGCGGGACGATCGCATCGGGGTTGATGTGCTTGAGCATTGTATCGGCATCCGACACCTTGAAAGGATCGCCCGGCTCTTCCGGCTCGATGAACATCTTTTGAATCAGGCCATCCTTCACCAGCATGGAATAGCGCCAGCTGCGCTTGCCCAGGCCGATCGCCGCCTTGTCCACCACAGGAGGCCCATGCCTTCGGTGAATTCACCGTTGCCATCCGGCAGGAAGCAGATGTCCTTGGCGTTCTGCTCCTCTTTCCAGGTTTCCATCACGAAGGGATCGTTGACTGCGAGACAGATGACGCTGTCGATCCCATTCGCCTTGAAGACACCCGCCAGTTCGTTGTAACGCGGCAGGTGTGTGCTGGAGCAGGTCGGCGTGAAGGCGCCCGGCAGTGCGAACAGCACCACGGTCTTATCCGTGAACAAGGCGTCGCTGCTGACCTTCTGCCATTCATCATTGACCCGAATGGGGAATGTGACGTTTGGAACTTTTTGGCCTTCTCGTGATTTCAGCATGGTCTTTTCCCGGGTTCGTGGACTGGTTGTCAATGCTCGAAAATACACTCGCGGTTTTTCGCGCAACCTGTTTCGCCGGGCTCGTATGGGCCTTGGCGGCCGCTGCGCGAGGAATACCGGGGCGAAACCGTCGGCATTCTCGATGGCCTTGGCCGCCGCCATCGTCTTTTGCTGCTTTTCGTCGCCAAGGCTGCCGGCATGGAGAATGTTGGCGCCCATCCCGAGTTTCTTGGCGGTTTCCTGGGCGATGGCCAGCGCATCCCCGGTCACCATCTTGACGCTGACACCCATCTGTCGGGCGGTCGCGATGGTTGCCTTGGCGTCGTCGCTCGCCGCCAGCCGTTTCATATAGCGACTCCCAGAATATCGCGCGTCGGAGCCCGAGGGCGTCGATGCCGTCCTCTCCATGAGCGGAACCCTATTCGGGCCAGACCGCGCGCGACAGGACCGGAATCTACCCATGGCATAAGGGATATTGCCTGCCGCGTCGCAAGACAGGAAAACGCACGCTTCGCCGTGGTCGATCCCCGCTATGCTGCGATGATACTCAAGGCCTGCCGACCGACCGCGGATGTTGCAATGGGCGACGGGCGCAAGCCCGTCGNNTGATGATGATGATGGTGATGGCGGTGGTGATCGTCGTGACGCCGCCAGTCATGGCGCCGTCCGTGATCGCCGCCATGATGGTCCATGTGTTCATGCTCGGCCGTCGGCTCGCTTGGCGGCATGGGTTCCGCGGAACTGGCCACGGGGCTGAGGAACATGGCCGACCCCAGGACGGCGCCGGTCAGAAGTGTTTTCAACATGTTGTTTTCCTTTCTGGGAGTTATTTCGCGTCATGCACGAAATGGGGGGAGATCGGGTCGAGGGCTTGGTCACGCCGCTTCAGACGGCGGCTTTTCAGTGATGGCGTCGAGCACCGTGCGGGTGTCGGCGGCGTGTCCCATATTTTCCGCATCGACGTCACGCCGGTCGCAGATATTAGGATTGTCGCGCCGGGATTCTTCCAGCAGCTGGATCACCTTGGCGATTTTCTGCTCGCTCAGGATGGCCAGTTCCAGCAGGAGCATTTCCCGGTGTCGCGCCAGCTGATCTTCTCGTTCCTGCGACACGAGGAGCAGGACGACCATATAGAGCGCGACCGTAGAGACGGCACCGCAGAGCCATGCGAAGGGCGGCGGATCGATCACGGGCAAACCCAGCGCGGCCGCGCCGAGATTGAATGCGACCCAGCCGGCGATGAGGACGCTGATTTCGACGACGACCTGTGGACGCCGCAGCACTTTCACCATTCGGTCGACCAGGCTTTGCAGCCACGTCGCGTTCTCCCGATGTTCAGCGCGAAGCTGCGCCATCGAAAGGATGGTTTCGTCGATATGAACGGAAAGATCGTCCGGCGCCGGGCTCAACTTAAGGATCCCCCGGTCCCGCGGCGGAGAACGCGCGAGCCAAGGCGGCAGGCGGCCGCAAACGTCCCGTCCTGGCAAGGATCAGGAAGCGGACAAAGTCTCGTACTCGTTTCGTCATGGCGATTTTCCGTTGCAAGGAGGATTGGCCGGCCGTGCAGGTAGTGGCAGCGACAGCGACGACGACAGGATCTGAAACGACTCACCCGCCGGCGCCGCCTTCATTCTCCCAGGCGTTGCTGCGCGCGGCCAAATCGGCGGAGGCTTCCGCGCTTTCGGCTTCCGCAAGTTGCAGAACCGGAAGGAAGCGCGTCGGGAGCGAGCGGACGGTCATTGCGGCGCGCCGTGGGATTCGACCAGCCAGAGCCGCTGGTCGACGTTGCGCGAAATTTCCGTGAACATATCGGCGGATAAGGTGTTGCGTGTACGCAGCATGGAAAATGTCCTGGTTTGAGGTGGGCGTCGAGGGCACAGCTCCAAGCCGGCTTGCGCTTTGTTTGATGCCTGGCGATCCTGCCCCGTCGCCGGGTGAAGACTTCCCGGGCTTCCTGATGCGGATCGCGCCGGGCTCAACTTGGCGCGACCGTCTGGACGCCCCCTCGCCAATGCGCGCATCCGCCCCGGCCGCGTGTTGCGGCCAGTCCTGTTTGGCGGGAAAACCAACGGTCCAGATCGTACCACCGCTTGAGGCTACATTCGCGGTTCCGCGAACCTGTTCGGCAAGCCGGCGCACCAGGCCGAGCCCGTGCCGTTTGCTGCCGGATTTAACCTCGAAGCCTTGGCCATTGTCCCTGATGATCATGCTTGCCATCGCGCCATTGCCGACATCGCGCCGGACGGAGACGTCAATCGCCCCCGCGCCATCGGGGAAGGCGTGATCATAGCTGTTGGTGACCAGTTCTGCGACGATGATCCCCAGGGCCGTCACGACATCGAGATCGAGAATAACGACGTCGCTGTCGCAAGTCAGCGTCACCTTGGCGAACGACGCCTGGATTTCCCCTAGGTTGGCGCACAGCGACCTTACATAGGCTCCAAAATCCGTCGTCCGGGTCATCTCGGCGCCAAGCAAATGGTCGTACACCCGCGCCAGGGTCGAAACCCGGCGCGCGATCGCCTTGATGCCTCGCTGGCCCGCTTTGTCGGAGGTGTCGTCCAATTGCCGGGTCAGCATTCCGTAGATTAATTGCAGATTGTTGCGCACGCGGTGCTGCAACTCTTCGCCCAGCACCTTCTTCTGCTCCAGCAGGCGGTCCTTGTCCTCGACCAGCAGTTTCATTTGCGCGATGGCCGTCCGCAGAACCCTCGTGCGGTCCGATGTTGCGACGGCCTCGGCCAGAACATTGGCGAAGCTGGTGAGGAAAATGACCTCCTGTCCGTCGTAATCCTGCTGCTTGTCGCTGTCGATCTCCAGAACTCCAAAAGGCCGGAGCGCGCCCTTGATCAGGACGTCGATGGTCGAGACGATGCCATGCTCGGCATAGAATGATGGCAGCTTGAACTGGCTGTCATTGCGCAGGTCGTTGCAAATCGACGGCTCGCCCGTGACGAAGGCGCGCCCCTGGGGAGAGCTTGCGTCGGCCCGGGACACGACATGGCCGACGACTCCCGCGTTCCAGCCGTAGCCGGCGACGATGAGGAGGTCGGCCTCGTCCGGCCGGTACTGGCAGACCTTGCAGAATTTTACGCTGAGCCCGTCGGCGCAGACCCGCGCCGCCTCCATCAACACTTTTTGCAAATCGTTTTGACGGAGAGCGAAGCTGCCAAAGCTCGCGATCGCCGCCTGCTGCCTAAGCAGTCTTTTGACTTGGGCCGCATTGTCCATTGCTCTATCCCACTGGTTGGGAATATGGGTGACGCAGCATGTGGAACCCATGTGGAAACGGTAAAGTCGAGGCGCCCGTGGCGACGAACTCGGCGACGATTTTCATGCCGCGCACGAGGTCTTCGGCCTTGTAAGGCTTGCCGAGGCAGGCCTCACCTTCTGCGTTTTGCATTTCGACATGCTTGCTGTTTCCCGTGGCGTAGAGGACGCCGATCCTGGAAGTAGCGCGCAAGCGGGTCGCCACCTCCGTTCCGAGGCCGCCGTCAGCCAGCCGGAAATCGATCAGGGCGAGATCGGGTTTATGGCGTAGCCCAAGGGACACCGCGGCTTGAACCGTGGCGGCGATGCCGTAAACCTCATAGCCGCCGGCGACGAG
>PLZT01000586.1 GCA_003152255.1 Methylocystaceae bacterium
CCCTTGACCGGCGGCAATTGCGCGGGATCGCCGAGCACCAGCACCTTGCGGCCTAATGACAGAAGATCGCGGCCAAGCTCCTCGTCGACCATCGAACATTCGTCGATGACGATCAGCTTCGCGCGCGTCGCGTCGCTTTCGTCGTTGAGCTCGAAGCTCGGCTCCTCGGTTTCCGTGTCCGTGGCGCGATAGATCAGGCTGTGGATCGTGCGCGCGTCGACGCAGCCCTTGGAGCGCATCACCAGCGCCGCCTTGCCGGTGAAGGCGGCGAACACCACGAGGCCCTCGACATTTTCCGCGAGGTGGCGCGCCAGCGTCGATTTGCCGGTTCCGGCGTAGCCGAACAGGCGAAACAATTGTGGACCGTCCTTCGCCGCCAGCCATCGCGCCACGGCCTTGAGCGCCTGATCCTGCGCCTGTGTCCATGAGGTCATAAATCAGCGGCGCCTTCGATTCGGGTGACAAGGCCGTAAATTGAAGCAAGCCGGGACCGCGGGCAAGAGCCGAGCGAAAAACGAAAGGCTACCCCGACAACCGCATGAACAGATCGATCTTCGTGGCGATGTTCACGACCGACAGAAAAAAGCCGATCCAGAACGCCACGACGACCGCCCAAAATCTCGGATCACTGTGCATAGCCTTCCCCGCGCTCGCCACGCCGCGTTCACAGCATGCGTCCTTTCGGCGCCGATCCGCAAGCGCGAAACCAAGGGTTGCGCCGGGGCGCGGCAATCGCCAGATCCAAGGGCCAAGGAGGTTGCGCATGGATTCGCCCAAGCCCGCCACGCCGACGCAGCCCTTGCGCCTGCTTGCGCTCGACGCCGAGGATCTCGCCTTGGTCTCGGCGCATGTTCAGGACGCGCTGTTGCGAGTCGGCGATCTCGCCTATCTTCCACGAATGAAGCGTTTCGCGCTGGTCGCCTCGCGTTTCGACTGGACCGCGCAGCCAAGAGGACGTCTGGAGCGTTGCCTCTCGGGGCTGCATTTCGAGACGGTGCGCGGCGTGCGCTACGCGGGCGTCGCGCGCGACCGGCCGGACGGCGTGCTGGAGCTGCTGGCGCTCGTCTTCGAGCCGGGCGCGATGGCGCCGGAGGGCCGCATTCGCCTCGTATTCGCCGGCGGCGCCACGATTTTGCTGGACGTGGACTGCATCGAGGCGCAGCTTTGCGACCTTGGTCCGCGTTGGCCGGTTTCATCCTGTCCGACGCATAAACTTGACGAAGGCGGCGGCGCGGGGTCATGACAGCTGGAACTTCCAGCTGGAGATGGACATGACTTTGCGTTTGGATGCGTCGGCGCCCGACTTCGGGGATCGTTTCACGGCGCTTCTGTCGATGAAGCGCGAATCCTCGCCCGACGTGGACAATACCGTCCGCAAGATCATCGAGGACGTCATCGCGCGTGGCGACGAGGCCCTGATCGACTATTCGCGCCAGTTCGACCGGATCGATCTCGCCAAGACCGGCATCGCCGTCTCCGCCGCCGAGATCGCCGCGGCGGAGGCCAAATGCTCGCGCGAGCAGCTTGCCGCGCTCGATCTCGCGCTGGAGCGCATCACCGTTTTTCACGAGCGCCAGCGCCCGAGCGACCTGCGCTTCACCGACGAAGCCGGCGTCGAGCTCGGTTGGCGCTGGACGCCGATCGAGTCGGTCGGGCTCTATGTCCCGGGCGGCACGGCGGCCTATCCCTCATCGGTGCTAATGAATGTCGCGCCGGCGAAAGTGGCCGGCGTCCCGCGCATAGTGATGGTCGTGCCGACCCCCGATGGCCATGTCGAACCCCTGGTGTTGGCCGCCGCCCGGCGCTCCGGCATCACCGAAATCTACCGCGTCGGCGGGGCGCAGGCCGTGGCCGCCCTCGCCTATGGCACCAAGACCATCGCTCCCGTCGCCAAAATCGTCGGCCCCGGCAACGCCTGGGTGGCCGCCGCCAAGCGCCGCGTGTTCGGCCAGGTCGGCATCGACATGATCGCCGGTCCCTCGGAAGTGCTCGTCATCGCCGACAAAACCGCCAATCCCGACTGGATCGCCGCCGACCTCTTGGCTCAGGCCGAGCATGACGAATCCGCGCAGTCGATCCTCATCACCGACGACGCTGGGCTCGCCGACGCCGTCGTGGCCGCCGTCGAGCGGCACTTGACCACTTTGTCGCGCAAGAAGATCGCGGGCGCGTCGTGGCGCGATTATGGCGCCGTGATCGTGACGAAGACGCTGGCCGACGCGCTGCCGCTCGCCGACCGCATCGCCGCCGAACATCTCGAAATCATCAGCGAGGGCGCCGAGGATCTGGCCGGGCGGGTGAAAAACGCCGGGGCGATCTTCATTGGCGCCTATACGCCGGAGGCGGTCGGCGATTATGTCGGCGGCTCCAACCATGTGCTGCCCACGGCCCGTTCGGCGCGGTTTTCGTCGGGACTCAGCGTGCTTGATTTCGTCAAGCGCACCTCGATCCTGAAATGCGACGCGGCCTCGCTGCGCGCCATCGGCGCGGCCGCCGTGACGCTGGGCGAGGCCGAAGGACTGCAGGCGCATGCGCGATCCGTCTCGATCCGCCTCAATTCGCTCGGAGCCTAAAAGGTGGCTTTGAACGCGCGAAAGCGATTGGCGCGGGTCACGCTCGACGAAAATTCGATCGGGCGCGGTTCGGCCGACCAGGAGCATGAGCGCGCCATCGCCATCTATGACTTGATCGAGGACAATAGCTTTGGCGTCGTCGGCCACGAAGGCGGCCCCTACGCCTTGAACATCTCTCTGCACGACGCCAAGCTCGCCCTCGGCGTGACGGACGAAGAGGGCAAGAGCGTCGTGACGCATATTTTGTCGCTGACGCCCTTCAGACGCATTCTCAAGGATTATTTCATGATCTGCGAGACCTACTACGCCGCGATCCGGCACGCGACGCCAAGCCGGATCGAGGCGATCGACATGGGCCGACGCGGACTGCACAACGAAGGCGCCCATCTGCTGCTCGAACGGCTGAAGGGCAAGATCGAGATCGACATAGACACTTCGCGCCGCATTTTCACGCTGGTGACGGCTCTGCACTGGAGGGGCTGACAATGCCGGCGCAAGTTCAGCCGGCGCCCGTCGAAACTCCCCGGGTCCGCCCGCAGTCCATTCTGTTCGCCTGCACCTTGAACACCGTGCGCTCGCCTATGGCCGAGGCGCTCGCCCGCCATTACTTCGGCCGCGAAATCTATTTCGCCTCCGCCGGTTTGAAGCGCGGCGACCCCGACGGATTCGCGATGGCCGCGATGGAGGAGATCGGCATCGACATCGCGCGCCACAAGCCGCGCACTTTCGAGGATCTCGAAGACTCCAACTTCGACGTGATCGTGACGCTCTCGCCCGAGGCGCATCACCGCGCGCTGGAATTCACCCGCGCGATGGCGGTCGAGGTGATCTATTGGCCAACGCCCGACCCCACCGCCACGCAGGGCTCGCGCGAGACGATGATGGAGGCCTATCGCGCCGTGCGCGATCGGCTCGCGGCGCGCATAAAGGCGTTTTTGAGCCGCGCGACGGGAAGCGGCCCGTGATCTGCTGGCGCGACGAGATCTCCTGGCGCGAGGAGTTTCGCGGGCCGACGGAAGGCGCGACGGTCGTGGCGCTCGCCTTGCGCGAAGATCATCTCGCGCCAACGCCGCGCGACTTCCAGGAGGCCCCATTGCGCGATCCCGCGCGCGGCGCTTTTCTGCGCCGCCGCGCCTTGAGCCGACGGGTCGTCGCGGCTCGGCTCGGCGTCGCGCCGGAAAGCGTCGAGATCGGCCATGCGCCCTCCGGCGCGCCGCGCGTTCTGGCGCCCAGTTCCTCCCTAAAAATCTCGGTCTCGGGCCGCGCGGATTTTTGCGCCGTCGCGATGGCCGAGGCGCCCATCGGCGTCGACATCGAACCCTCGCGGGCGATCGAACCGCCATGGAGCCTGCTGCATCCAAATGAGCGGAATACGTTGGAGACGCTGACGGGCGAGGCGCGCGCCGACGCCTTTCTGCGCCTCTGGACCGCCAAGGAAGCCTATCTAAAGGCGCTGGGCCTCGGCTTCGCCCGCGAGCCGACGAAAATCGCCATCGGCCTGGATTTTTCCATTCTCGACGAGGAGGCCGCTCCCACGATCTTGACGCGCGGCTGGCGGCGCTTCGTGCTGCACGGCGAGGATTTTATCGCGGCCTGCGTCGTGCTCGGCTGAACATCAGGGCGTCCGCAAGCGGGGCGCCAGCCGCTCGGCGAGCGCCAGCAGCCCCCGGTCGGACCAGCCCCGGCCGATCAACGACAGCCCAAGCGGCGGCGCCGGCGTCTTGAGCGGCAGGCTGACTTGCGGCAGACCGAAAAAACTGGCGATCTGAAACAGCCGCACCATCTGATTGCGCTTCATCGCCAGTTCCTGCTCGCTCTCGCCCAACAGCGGCGCGAAAAAGGGCGTCGTCGGCAGAGCAAAAAAGCCCTCCGCGCCAAGCAAATCCTCGATGATTTCGCGCGCCCGGACACGAAATTCACCCGCCGCCCGCTTTTGTTCCGCGGTCACGCTCGCGGCATAGGCGAAGCGTTCGGCGACGCCGGGGCCAAACTCGGGACGGACGGCCTCGATCCAGGCGCCATGCGCTTGATGCGCCTCGAACGCCTGAAGATCGCGAAAATGATTTTGCATTTGCGACAAATAATCTTCGCCGAGGACAGCCTCGCGCGGGGAAAAGTCCCTGATCAGCGCGTCGAGGGCGGGCCGCGACAACTCCGCCTCCCGCGGCGGACAAGCGACAAAAGCCTCCGAAAGCACGAGCGGGCGAGAGAGCGGCGCGGTGTCGAGATCGTCCGGCAGCAGCGCCGAACCGACTTTATTCAGCGTCGCCGCGTCGCGCGCGAACCAGCCGATCGTGTCGAGCGAGGGCGCGAGCGGGACGACGCCATCGCTCGACACGGCGCCATGCGAGGGACGAAAGCCAAAAATTCCGCAAAAAGACGCTGGCGCGCGGCAGGAGCCCGCCGTGTCCGTGCCGAGCGCGAAATCGGCCAGTCCCGCCGCGACAGCGACGGCCGAGCCCGACGACGAGCCGCCGGGATGACGGTCCGGCGCGGCCGGATTGACCGGGGTTCCGTAGTGGTGATTGGCGCCGAGCAGGCTATAGGCCATCTCGTCCATATGCGCCTTGCCGACAAGCCGCGCGCCGGCGGCCAGCAGGCGGTCGACCGCGGGGGCGTTTAGACCCGCCGGCGCATGGCTCGCCGCGAAGGCCGGTTCGCCATTGCGCGACACATGGCCTTCGACATCAATGTTTTCCTTGACCACGAAGGTGAGGCCGGTGAGCGCGCCACGCGCACGCCCGACGCTATCGAGCGAGACGGTCAGCGCTCCGAAATTCTCGGTCATGAACGTTCTCAGGCCATTCGCGGGCGCTCAGTAAACGCGCTCGATGCAGAAATCGACCACTTCCAGCAGAGCGCTTTTCCAGGGCGAGGACGGAAAAATCTCCATCGCCTCCCGCGCGATGGCGCCGTAATGGGCCGCGCGCTCGATCGTATCGTCGAGCGCCTTGTGCTTTTTCATCAGGCCGCAGGCGGCTTCGACGTCGCCGTCGTTGATTTCGCCTTTTTCCAGCGTGCGGCGCCAGAATTCGCGTTCTTTCTCGCTGCCGCGACGGAAGGCGAGCACGACGGGAAGCGTGATCTTGCCCTCGCGAAAATCGTCGCCGACATTTTTGCCGAGCTTGGCCGAGGAGCCGCCGTAATCCAGCGCGTCGTCGATCAACTGAAAGGCGATGCCGAGATTCATGCCGTAGCTGCGCGCGGCGGCCTCATCCGCCTTGGACCGGCCCGCCAGCATGACGCCGACTTCCGCCGCCGCGGCGAAAAGCTCCGCCGTCTTGCGGCGGATGACCGCCATATAGGCGTCCTCGGTGGTTTGAGTGTCCTTGGCGGCGTTGAGCTGGAGAATTTCGCCCTCGGCGATGATCGCGGCGGCGCTCGAAACCACGGTGAGACAGGGCAATACGCCCGGCTCGACCATCATTTTAAAAGCGTGACCGAGCAGAAAATCGCCGACCAGCACGCAGGTCTCGTTACCCCAAAGCATGCGCGCCGCGATCTTGCCCCGGCGCATGTCGCTTTCATCGACGACATCGTCGTGGAGCAGAGTCGCCGTGTGCATGAATTCGATGCCGGCGGCGAATTTGATCTGGCCGTCGCCCTTGTAGCCGCACATCCCGGCGGTCGCGAGCACCAGCATCGGGCGCAATCGCTTGCCGCCCGCCGATATCAGATGGTTGGCCACCTCGGGAATGGTGGTCACATCCGAACCGGTGCGTTGAAGAATAAGCTGATTGGTCCGTTCGAGGTCGGGCCGGATGAGCTCCAGAAGACTGTCGAGGCCAGCTGTGGTTTTCTTTTCTCTGTCTTCGAGCGGAATGACGATACCCACGGAGCCCCCTGCAGCCTTCAAATGACCTGCGACTTTAGTCGAGCGAACTTAAGGCTTTGCGCCGCAGGCGGCAAGTCGGCGCATATCGCGATTGCTCTCATGCTTGCGCCGCGACGGCAAGCATGAGAGTTTTCAGGACGATGGCGAAACGGATCAGCGGATTTTTGGGGGGGCGCCTGCTTCTGGCGCAGGACGAGGGCGGCCACCGCGCCGGCACGGACGCCGCGTTGCTGGTCGCGGCGACGCCGCGCGAGGTGAATGGGCTGCTGCTGGACGTCGGAGCGGGCGTCGGGGCCGCTGGCCTTGGCGTGGCGCTGCTGGCCCCAAAAGCGCATATAGGACTAATTGAATTGGACTTTCAGGCCTGCGAGCTGGCGCGCGAAAACATCGCGCTCAACGGCCTCGACGCGAGAGCGCGGGTTTTTGAAACTGATCTTTTCGACGCAAAATCGCGCCGCGGCGCCGGACTCGCGCCCGAGGCGGCGCGGGTCGTGTTGACGAATCCGCCTTTTTTTCAACGCGGTAGCGTGCGCGTGACGCCAGATCCGAGAAAAGCGTCGGCCCATGTTGGCGACGCGCCGCTCGAGGACTGGACGCGCGCCTGCCTCGCGCTGTTGGCGCCGGGCGGGATTTTTGCCATGATTCATCGCGCCGACGCGCTGGCGACATGCCTCGCCGCGCTTGTCCAACGCATTGGCGGAATTGAGATTTTGCCGATCGCCGCGCGCGAGGGAGAGGCGGCGACGCGGATTCTGCTGCGGGGCGTCAAGGGCTCCAAGGCGCCGTTAAAACTTTGCGCGCCGCTGGTCCTGCACGCCGAGGGCGGCGGCTTTACGTCGCTGGCCGAGGCCATTCACCGGGGCGAGGCGCGCGCATTTTAGCGCATCCTCACGCATTTTTGGCGCTCAAATGCGCAAATTCGCGCACCACGCGCTCATAGACATCCCGCTTGAACGGGACGATCAGCTCCGGCAGCAGCGACGGGCGCTCCCAGCGCCATTCGTCGAATTCCGGCTCATGGGCGCCGCCGGCGGGACGGGCGATGTCGATTTCACAGTCCTCGCCGGTGAAACGCAGCGCGAACCATTTTTGCGTCTGGCCGATATATTTGCCCTTCCACCGTCTGGCGGACTCGAGCGGTAAATCGTAGCTCAGCCAAGGCTCGATCTCGGCCAGCACCTCGACGCTGCGCACATTGGTTTCCTCGTAAAGCTCGCGCAGCGCGGCGTCCACCGGCGCCTCGCCGTCGTCTACGCCGCCTTGCGGCATCTGCCATTCGAAGCGTTCGTTGGTGAGGTCATGCGGCCCCTTGGGCCGGCGGCGGCCGACGAAAACCAGCCCCGCGCCGTTCAGCAGCATGACGCCGACGCAGGGGCGATATTTCGGCTCGGTCATTTGCCTGCTCCGATCGCCGCGGCCGTCGCGCCGCCGGGCGCGAGCGTCGCCGAAACTGGCGCGATGGCGACGCCGCGGCGCTCCACCTCGCGGACGAAACGCGCCAGGCGCGCTATCGTTGGTGCCTGCGCATTGGCGAAGCCGATCGCCGAACCACTTTTTCGCGCTTCCGCCTCCAATTGCGCCAGCGCCGCGTCGAGCGATTGCGGCGTCCCGCGGGCGTCGAGGATCACCTCGACGCGCGCCGCCGGCAATGACACTCGCGCCGCGACCGAGCCCACGAGCGACTGCGGCGCGGCGCCGTCGTCGAGGAAGAACAGGCCGCGCTGGGCCATATCCGCGAGCACCGGCGACAACGCCTTCTCGTCGGAGGTGAAACGTCCGCCCATGAAGTTCATGACGCCAGCATAGCCCGCGAACCGCCCCATCAGCCAATGCAGATCGTCGAGATCGCCGGCGTCGACGCGCAAGGTGTGCGGGCCCGGATTATTTTCCGGATAGTCGAAGGGCTCCATCGGCGCTTGCAGCAGGGTTTCGTGGCCGCGCGCCCGCGCCCGCGCGGCGGCCGCGGCGATATTGTCGCCATAGGGCGCGAAGGCCAGCGTCACGGCCTCCGGCAATTCGCTTATGGCGGCCTCGGTTGTCGCCGAATTGAGCCCGACGCCGCCAACCACCAGCGCGATTTTCGGCGCGTTGGCCCTGAGCGCGGCCGTCGTCACGAAAGGCCGCGAATAAACGTCCATCGGCCGCTCGCCGGCCGCGCCGATGCGCGGCAGTAGGCCAAAGCGCGATTTTTCCGCCACCCGGCGGTCGGGGGCCGGCGGCAGCCGCACACTGGACTCGGGCTCGATCTGGATGATGATCGGACCGGGGCCGCTGGAGCCGTTGCGCGTGACCTTGACGCCCGATTGCTGATCGAGGTCGTTCAATGTGAGAACATGATCGCGACCGCTTGGCGGCGCCGCCTCGGCCTCCGCCGGCTGTTGCGCGGTAGCGGCGCTTTGCGCTTGTCGCGGCGGCTCCGGTGGCGGCGGCTTATAGGGCTCGATCCGCGCCACGGCGTAGGGACGCCCGCCAAGACTCCAGCCGAGCGGATCGCGCGCCGCCAGGGCCAGCGCCCCGGCGCCAAC